>URWL01000001.1 GCA_900551465.1 uncultured Blautia sp.
TGTCCGTAGATCAACAGAAGATTAGGTGTTTTCTGCGTATTGCACTGTGCCATAAAATCTAAAAATCCCTTTAAAGAATCCCCGCTTTGGAACACCACCTGTGCCTGGGCGTCTACCTCTGCCCACACCTCTTCCCTCTGCTGTTTTTTCATGGCTGCATATTCTTCTTTTGATAACTGCTGTTGTGGAGTTTTTTCTTCCCCTGCCCCACCAGGGATCATGTTCGTTAAATCCATAGCCTTACCTGCCTTTCACTTTCTTCTGTTTCTTTCTCTGCTGATTTCTCGGTTTTCTCCGGCTCTGCTGTTGCTTCTGCCGCTGTTTCTGTTCCGTTTCAATCTTTTTTAATTCCTGCCGGACAGATGGTTTCTCCCCTTTCCAGCTAGTTTCCTGCCCGGAAAAAGAACCGCTGCTGTGCGAGGAAGGTCCGGACAGATTCCCTGCCTTCTCCGCCTGGGTAAAATTTCCCTCTGAAGGAGAGACTTCCCCTACATCAAACAGATGCTCTTCTTCATCCAGTTCAAACTCAATAGTCCCTTCCGGCAGCACCACCTTTTCGGTCTTCACCGGAAGTTCTTCTTTTCCTTCGGTTTTCTCGGTAAACTCTGCATCGATCACTCGCTCTCCTTCCCGTACTGGCGCTTGTTCCACAACCGCTTCCCCGGCTTCGGATTTTACAAAGTCCAGATTCATCTTGTCCAGCACCCGGTTCACCTTTGCCGCATCATCGGCAAACACCATAATCTCGGAAAACTGGGGGTTCTTCTTATCCCGGATGACCACATACAACAGTCCCCTGGATTTGGCTTCCCCGGCAAACTCCCGCAACCTGTCATGGGGAATGGTGAAAAATTTCATTGCCCGCTGTTCCTTTAACATCCGAAGCAGGTTGGTCTTTCCCCTGGTCTTTTTCTGGTCCTTCATTACTGCAACGATCAGCACCGCCAGATTCTTTGCAATGCTCCCGCTGATCCGTAAGGTATGTTCCATGCCTTCCATGGAATACCGGACGATCTGATCTGCCGCATCACCACCATAGTTCATACGCTCTCACCTCCTTACCGCTTCCGTTCTTCTTCCCTTCGTTGTTTCCCGGACGATTCCTGTACCTGCTCCTGTTCCTTTGCCCGTTTTAACCTCTCTTCCATCTCTTTCGACTGGATCTCGATCTGCTGGTTCAAACGGATCTTTTTCCGAAGTTCTTTTAATTCCCCGTTGATCTCCTGAATCCGCATACCGCCCGGTTCTTTTCGGTATAGCGTTCTTCGTTCCTTCATCAAGGAAAGCACCTGTTCCTCCAAAGGTTTCCGGTATACTGCCAGCTCTTCCCTGGTGTTGATCCCTTCTTTTTGCAAAAACTCCATCTGCCGGATGCGGAGATCCAGTTTTCGGATATCGGCACGGACCGCATAAGAAATCCGTTTCGGCTTCTGCTGAAGCACTCCCATCCGATACAGATAAGAAAAATACAGCTTTTGAAGTCCGGTAAGTTTCCTCTTTGGAAACTTCACCTGTGTTTTTCCATACACCTGTTGGATCTTTGGACGCAGGATCTTCTCTCGGATCTCTGCCTCCCCATAGCCCTTTCCCAAGGAACGCAGACGGACATACCTCTCCATATCCGGCGTCTTTAATGCCGGATACTTCCGGTTCAGCTTCCAGGCATAACCCCGCTTCTCCATTTCTTTTACAAACTGACTCCAAGAAAAGCTCACACCAATGGCATCCCGGATATCCATGCGGATGGCAGTCCTCCAGGTAGGTTTCCCTTCTGCTTCTGCTTTCCACTGGGCATAGTGCATGGCTTTCCCCTGGTTCGTCTGGATCACGGAAAGACCGTATTTCCTGCATAAGTCATCCGAAATCCGGCGCACTTCGGTAAAATAACTTTTGGCATTGCTGTGGTATTTCTTCCCATCTGCCATGCTCACCGAATTCCATACCAGATGATTGTGGTAATGACTGGTATTCAAATGGGTGGTGATCACCACTTCAAACTGCCCTTTCAATAACTGCTCTGCCAGTTCCTGTCCGATAAGATGTGCCAGTTCGGGGGATACTTCCCCTTTTGCAAAACTCTGCACCAGATGGTAGCCCTGTACCCCGCTTTTCTTATGGAAGCGCTCTTTGGTCTTTACCATGTCCGCATAGGCATTTTCACAGGTACACCCCATGGCATCCTCAAAAATGGTCTCTTCTGTTTTTTCCCGGTTGCATGCATAATCAATGGCTTCTTCCAAAGAGCCGGCGCTCTTGGTGGTCTTCGTCCGGTCTTTCACATAGTCGATGGAACGCTCTAGGCGGTGGACGGGGAGGACGCTGGTATATGCCATCTACCATTCCTCTTTCACCAGACGCCAGGTCTCTTTGGAAATCCGGAGCATTTCCTGTACGCTGGCTTCCCCTGCCATCCCGGTGCCATTGGCAACATGGGCAAGCTGGTTCGCATTGTTGCAAAGCCCCGCAATCTTTCGAAGAAGTTCTGCGTGATGCTCACAGGGCTTTGCCTGAAGCTGTGCGCCTAAGATCAGGGAACGTAAAAATTCCTCCCTGCTTAGTCCACTCTTCGCTACCTGCCCGTCCAGATGCCGAAGTTCTTTCGCATTCAGACGGACAGGAACTACATGGTTTCGTTTTCTCATTCGACCACCTACCTTTCCTTCTTTTCTGCTGTCTCTAAGGGATACACCTGAATCCCCCTGCGTTCCATCTGCCAGAGGAATTCCCCGATCTCCCAGATCTGCCCATTCACATCCACCTGCTTCCCATCCACAAAGCGGCAGAGCCCAATCTCTTTCGTTCCGTCCTCTGCCATCATGCAAAGGCTTTCCCCATCCAAAAGGGAGAACCTCTCTGTCCCTTCCTGATCCCGGAAATGGATTGTTTTCCGTTCTCCCTTCTTCTGTCTGCGAACCTGTATCTGTTCCATCCGCTGATCCTCCTGCTTTCCGGCAACTACACAGCACATGATCCCAATGCCAAAGGCTGCGCCTGCCACTATCCCAAGAGCCATTCCTGCAAAAAACATTTCATTTCTCTCCTTTCTCGACTGCCGGGGGATTGGGGTTCTCCCCAAAGTGCGTTTGGATATCCAAACGCTATGCTTGCAAAACCAGTTCCACCGATTTCCATCGACTCCCCCATGCAGAATCGATCATGCTTCCTTTTCTTTGATCTTGATCAATCCATCTAATGTGGTGCAAATGATATGCAATCGGTCTGCGGTACTGATATCTGTGTTCATCGTTCCGGTAACTTCTTTTCCACAGACCACCACCATCCGGCACCGCTTTAAAATCAAGTGGGACATCCGGTTGTATGCCTGCAAATCCTCAGCTTCCCCTTCATCCAAAAATGGCAGAAATCCAAACCTCGGACAAATGGGAACATATCCCAACTCATAAATCTTCCGGCAATATCGCTGCACCTTCACTCTGCTTTCTTCTGCCGGACAGCACACATAGGCCATTGCCTGTTCCATCGCCTCACCCCTTTCCTGCATCCAGGTGGATGCACTTTTCTTCTTCTGAAACAAAGTTGGACATCCATGTGGATGCCCTTGCTATTTCTCGCTCTCTTCTTTTTCTTTTGCTTCCAATGCAAACTTTACACGGTCACTCCCCAGCTTGTAATAGGCATCTGTCACTTCAATGCCTACTGCCTCATAGCCTTCTTCCACCGCCGCAAGGATAGTTGTTCCTGCTCCAGCAAAGGGATCTAAGATTCTACCACCCGGCTCACAAATCTGAATGACATCTTTCATCAGCTGCAACGGTTTCTCTGTCACATGAATACGGTTCTGGGGATTTCCATAACGGAACACACCGGGAAGACAAGACACCGGACGGCTGATTGGCATGGGGCCGTTACTGCCCCACACAATATATTCAGCCTGCTGGCGAAAACGTCCTTTCTGCGGACGGGAGTTTCCCTTATCCCACACCGCAGTTCCTCTCCAGATCCAACCTGCCCACTGGAGTGCATCGGTAATAGAGGGATATTGTCTCCAGTCAATAAACAGGCAGATTGGCGCACCAACTTTACAGGCTTTCCGCACATCGTAAAGCCACTCTGCCATCCAGTGGATCCAGGAACGCTGATCCTTGTTATCCCCATCAAAATCCGGCAGTGCATTCTCTGCCTTCATACTGCTATATTTCTGATTGGTCGTGCGGTTTCGCTCATTCTGCTTTGTTCCCCCGGACGCATAAGGCGGATCGGTAATCACTGCATCAAAGATCCCCGGCTGAAATGCTTTCACCAGTTTCAGCGTATCTCCATGTAAAATTGTCCAGTTTTTCCCTCCGGTATATTCCTCCGGGTATGTTCCTTCTTTCAATAAGTTCTCTAACTGCAGGGTATTTTCCATAGGCATCATCCTTTCTTATCAGCGCTCCGGCTGTTTTTTACTTTTCTTTTTATTGCTCTGAATACATTCCAAAATCTGCGATTTTCTTGCCTGCGATTTTTCATCTGATACACTCAATTCGGTTTCCACATACTCACTGATGATATGCAAAGCCTGATAATAATTATCGGACTGCATCACCCGTTTATACATTTCATTTGCCTGCTGATCCATCCCTTCTTTAATCAACAAACCTGCCGCAGTTCCTAAAATAATAAACACATTTCCATCTCTTCCTAAGAGCTCCATCTTCGGCTTTTTCTTTTCTGGCTCTTGCTTCTTTGGTATCTCCGGCTTGACCTGTTCAAAAAGATAGTCCCTCGGCTGCCAGAAATGGACATAAAGTTCTCCACCCTCAACCGGAATTTCCTGCTGTTCAAATCCTTCTCCCCAGCCATCACTATACTGTCCGGTGAGATATTCACACAGTTCCGATAATTCTTCCGCTTCCAGATACTCCTTTAATTCTAAAGTTGTACAGCCATATAACACACCATCCGATTCTTTCACCGATGGAACTGCGAACACTACTTTTTCTTTAATGGCAACACTTCCGTCAAAATAATCCATCAGATTATCGGTCCTATCATCGTCATGTCCGACACGACTGTATTCTGCAATCTTTTCCTGAATCGCAGAAGCATACTCCGTTAAATCATCTCCTTCAAAAAATACCTGCTCTTCTTCAAAATCATTGTAATCCTCTTCTTCCCAATCTTGTTCCATCTCATTTGGAAGAAAGGTTCCTGTCAGCGGTGTCAATAATTCTATTTTGATCGTATCTTCCATTTACCTCACCTCCCTCGTTCCTTTTGCTGTTTCTTCTGTTTTTCCCCTGCCTGTTTTGCCAGGTCTCCATAGTCTGCACCTTCCATCTGCGGTAAGTTACAGACTACGGTATATTTTTCTCCATACTGCTCTTTTAACTGCGCACACGCCCATCGCCCGGCAAAATCGTTATCGGTGCAGATCTCAATTTCTGTCACCTCCGGATGCTCTTTTAGGAAATGTTCCAATGCATCTGGACGTTTCATCTTCTTCGTTGCTCGTTCCGCTCCTTCTTTTGGTGCTGCAATGCCCCCTAGAGACAGACGGTACTTATCGGTTCGTCCATCTTCCAGCGTCATATGGGCAAGGGCATCAATACAGGCTTCATATACTGCCACCCGACTGCTTTTCCCCAAAGGCGGAACACAAAAACTATACTGTTTGTCGCTTCCTTCCTGTTCCATTTTAAAACTCTTTCCCCAGCTGTCATAAATCCCACGCAGAAACGCATACTTTGCTTCTCCCTGTTCATTCATGCCAACAAAAACAGCGTTATGATAGGGGGCGCTCTCGTACAGGATTCCGAGCTGCACACAGTAATCCAGAACATCATCCCGAATTCCCCTTTGGTTCAAATATCTCCGCACCCGGTAAAAGCTGTCATTGGGCAGGGGCAGGGAAAAGTGCTTCTTCCTGGGCGCTGATTCTGCTCTGGGAACATACACAGGCGTCTGCTCACACAGGATTTTTACGGCTTCCGTATATCCCATGCCATCTACCTGCATCAAAAACCGAAGGGCAGACATTCCACCGATATCCCTGGATTTCCAATGCCATTTACTTGTGATTTCGTTGATCTTAAAACTGTCATGGTCCTGAAGCTGCCATTCGTTTCTTGTCCTTGTTTTCTTCAATCTCCCCGGCTGGTATGTCTGCAGATATTCATAAGCTCTCACCTGCTTGGCTGCCTGATATTCTTCTTCGGTAACCCAAGCCATCAGATTACCGCATTGCGAAGAGCCTCGACCTTATCGGTGCGCTCCCACGGAAACTCTTTTCTTCCGAAATGTCCGAAAGCTGCTGTCTGTCGGAAAATCGGACGGGTAAGGCGCAGGCTATCCACAATCTGCTTCGGAGTCAGCCCAAACACCAGCGGGATTGCCAGCTCCAGACAGTCATCGGCACACACCTTTCCCGTACCAAACGTATCCACCTGCACCATGACCGGCTGTGCTACTCCGATTGCATAAGCCAAAGACACCTGACACTTGCTGGCAAGCCCGGCAGCCACAATGTTCTTAGCGATATATCTGGCCATATAAGTTGCCGAACGATCTACTTTTGAACAATCCTTCCCGGAAAATGCTCCACCTCCATGGGGAACCATGCTGCCATAACTATCTACCATTAGCTTCCTTCCGGTCAGTCCTGTATCCGCATCCATGCCTCCGCAGACAAAACGACCTGATGGATTGATAAAAATTTTTGTATCTTCATCTGGCGGAAGGAGACGAAGTGCCGGAAGAAGCACCTTTTTTCGGATCTCTGCTTCCAGTTTCTTCAGATTCTTGTCCTCCGTATGCTGACAGGACACTACCACACTGTCCAGTCGAACAGGCTTTCCGTTTTCATACTCTACCGTCACCTGGGCTTTCCCATCTGGTAAGATTCCCTGAATATAAGAGCTTTGTCTACAGGCAGATAATTCCCTGACAATCCGATTGGCCAGCACCACAGGCATAGGCATGAGCTGCTTCGTTTCATCACAGGCATAGCCGATCATCACACCCTGATCCCCTGCTCCCTGGAACCAGTCTATCTGATTGTCAGACACTCCTTCCCTTCGTTCTTTTGAAGTATCGACTGCCCCTGCAATATCGGGACTCTGTCGATGGACAAAAGTGTCCATTGCAATCCCTTCACTGGAATAACCCACATCAGATAGTACCTTTCGCACGACTGCAAACACATCCGGTTCATAGGTGCTGGTGATTTCCCCTGCCACAATGATCGTTCCTTTCGTAGCAAGCACCTCACATGCTACCCTGGACTGTTCATCCTGTTTCAGACATACATCCAGGATAGCATCTGCAATCTGGTCACACAATTTGTCCGGGTGTCCTTCTGTTACTGCTTCTGCTGTATAAAATTTTCTCATATGAATTCCCTCTCTTTCATGCAAAAAGGCAGGACACCTTCCTTTTTACGGGAACATATCCTGCCTGATGTTTTATATATTGTTTAATTTTCTCATTTAACCTTTTAATCGGCTTTCAATATCTGATGCACTATACAGTACATCTGTTACAATCACCTTATCTCCCTGGATTACAAAAAAGACCGAATAATTGTCTACCAACAATCTTCTCATCTCTTTGCTTCGTTCCGGCTCTGATTCCATAATACGGATTCTCTCAGCCATAGTATCCAATGTTAAAATAGCGTCTGCAATCCGGTTGTATTGATCCATCGCATTTTCTGGTGCCTGAAGAACATAAGCGATGTGATTATATAACTGCTCCATATCAGCCAATGCTTCATTTGTAATCTCAACCGTATAGTGTTTCATATCAATGATTCTCCCTGAATTTTGCGAACGCTTCTGCTGCATTTTGCACTCTTCCTGCAGCTATATCATTGTAACCTTTTTCCAATTTCTGATGGATTTCTTCTGTTGTCATGGCATCTGCATGAATCGATACTGGTGCTTTTGGTAAAGAAACAGAAAATGGAATTCCACCTGTAAGAGAAATTTGATTCAAATACATATCAATCGCTGTTGACATAGGAACACCTAACTGAGACAATACTTTTTCTGCCCGCTCTTTGACAGTTGGGTTTACTCTTAAGTTTAATGTTGCTGTTTTTTCCATGATCACACCTCCTTGTTTCTTATATTGTAACGCTTTTGTCGTTACAATTCAAGCACTATTTCTCACATTTTCTAAGTTTTATATCCGATTTTACATTTTCATTATACTCTCAGATTTTCGCTTAAAAAACACATTCCAGATAGATGGCAGATACATCCAGATAGCTGCAAAAGTCCCAGTCTTTAAACACTTTCTGACACTACATCACGCCACATTTCGTTGTACATCCTACATCCTCGAACACTTTTGTGTATGATGGTACTGTCCTTTTCATGCAGCCCTGTCTCATATTCTGCACTTTTCGGGTGCTTTCAAACACTTCCCGGCAACTTCAGTTCCAAAAAGCCACCAAAGAGCTGGAAAAGCGCCCATCTTCGAACACTTTCCCAACACTACAAGACTACACAAGCCGCCACGATCCGTTGCACATCCATTAACTTCGAACACTTTTTGTTCCGTAGTGCCACTTCTTACCTGCAGCTTGTCTCATATTCTGCACTTTTGGGGTACTTTTGAACACTTTCTGACATTACTGACTCCGAAGCGTACTGGAGATATCCAGAGACCGGAAGAAAGTTCCCACTGTTGAACACTTTTTCCCCTTTAAGCTCCTGTTTTTACTGCCACAAGGATGTTCCGGGCTTGTTTCCACTCATAAGAGCAGGTCACCAGCGTCAGAGTTTTCTCACAACCTATGCCATCTACCCCTGTTTCAAACAACGACAGCGCTTTTGCCTGCGCTACATAAGCCTCCAATTCCTGTGGACTCTGAAAAGATGTCCTCTGGAAGTCGAACATGGACACATCGGCTTTCAAAACTGCCGCTATCCGGTACTCCTCCATCCCTCCCGGTGTCTGAAAGAACACCCTGGGATGTGCTTTCCAGTAATCATAGGAGGCGTACTGATCCAGATTCCCGAACATTGCCCCGCTGTTCATGTTGTGACCGTAGATGGTCAGATTTCCCGATTCTCCCAGAATACAGTCTGCCTGGAGGAACAAACTTCCATTGATGTCGTAGTTTCCCCGGTAATCCCTCGGCAGATAATACTCCGGTTCTTCCGGGCTGCTCTGCAGTACCGGATAATCGATGCCACTCTCCTGGATCGTAAGCCAGCCCCGAACATCCGGATACTGACTCTGGAGGGAGCGAAAGTCAACGGCAGGCACTTCCAGTTCTCTTCCAGCCTGTTCCTCTTTTTGTGTTGGAGAGCCCCCGCCCGGAGGAAATACCTCCGGGAAGTGGGATTTTAAGTCCTCCACCAGTTCCCGGTTCTGCCGGGGGATGATAACAAAATCATAATAAAGCAACGCTGCACTCATCATGCAAATGGCACACAACATCACCTGCAACATCCACAGCCTACTCTTCTTTTTTCGTTTCATCTACTTTTTCTGTCTTTCCATGTTTCTTCTTATAAATCATGGTTGCCATGAGTCCGGCTGCTGATGCTCCCAGAAGAACAAACAGCAGGATTGGTTTCCAGTGGTCATCCCCTGTCTGCGGTACACCCGGTGTTTCCGGTGTTCTTGCATCTTTCATTTCCACCTTCTGGATTTCCATGGTATCTTCCAATGTGAATTTCACATCTTCTGCAATCTCATAGCCTTCCGGCGCTGTGATCTCTCGCAAAGTCAGTTCTTCCCCTACCGGAAGTTTCTCTACCAGATGAGGCTTTCCATCCGTTACCCACTCTTCCAGAATCTCACCCTCTTTATTTAAGATCTGCAGCTTGGCACCTTTCAGTTCTTCGCCTGTGGTAATATCCGTCTTGGAAATTTCTACTTTGGAATAATCATCCTTCATCTCTACCTTGGTCACACTGCCATCTTCTTTTACTTCAAACTCGATATCTTCTGCAGATACATAGCCCTCTACATAAGGCGGCAGTTCTTCGTGAAGGATATACGTTCCTTCTGGCAGTCCATAGACTACGTGCGGTTCTTTTGTACTGATCCACTCTTCTACGATGTTGCCCTCTTTATCGATGATCTGAAGCTTCGCACCTTCCAGTTCTTCCCCGGTTGTTGCATCGGTTTTCGTAAATTGGCTCTCAGTCGGCTGGTTTTCCACTTCTTTTGTCAGCTTGATTTCTGCAAGGTTCTGATCTGTGTAAGAGGCATCCACCTCCCAGATTTCTTCATTTGGAAGATATCCCGGTTTTCTCACTTCCTCTTTTACATAATATTTTCCATGATATAGGTCGCTATCAAAGGTAAGTTGACCGTTTTCATCCGTTGCTTTCTTCTCCAAAAGCGTATCTTTTTCTACAAGAACCTCACCCTGCTGAGACAGAATATCTTCTTTTGCGTACAATCCGAAAATCACGCCTTCCAGTTTTTCTTCTGTGACTGCATCTTTTTTCTCTACAGAAATGGAAATCTTCTGTCTTTCATTTTTATAGGCAACGCCTTCATAAACCACAGCCTGCGTATCATCCTTTGCAGTCAGGGTAAATTCCTTCTGTTCCGGGTTCAATACGAAATGGTCGCCTGCCACCGTTTCTTTCAGATAATAAGAACCCAGTGGAAGATTGTTCACTACTGCTTTTCCTTCTTTATCTGTGACCAGGGTTGCTACTAAATCATCTTTTTCATAGCGGATGACCGGATTGCCCTGTTCATTTTTCGCACCATCTGGAGAGTAAATGGTATCCTTGGCATACAATTCAAAAGTTGCCCCTTCCACACCGGATTCTTCATATACAAAGTCATGGAACACCCCGGTATCGGTATCCTCTCCGGTCACTGCATCTTTGATCTTTCCAGCCAGTCTTTTTGCCTTTGCAAGCAGGGAATCTCCCTTCACCTCTACTGGCTGTTCCCCGGTTTTCGTTAATGTCAGGCTTCCCACCTGCTCATCGTTTGGCTGCTCGATTTCCACAATGACTGCTCCGGTATCCGGATCGATCTGATGGGCAGTATCCGAGGAAACGGTGATTACGATTCCCTCTTTGGCATTTTCTTTGTAACTGCCTTTTTCGGTCACTTCTAGTGGAGAAATCACCGTTTGCCCTTCATACAAGGACATTTCATACCCCTGTCTTACAAATCCTTCCGGCGCTTTCACTTCTTCAATCCGATAGGTAGAACATTTCAGTTCTTCCGGTGTGACCAAATAGCCTTCCTCATTGGTCTTGAAAATGCTAATCGTTTCTTTCTTCGGATAGAATACCGTCTGCTCTACATATTCCTCTTTTTCCATATCAAAGATTTTATAGGAAGCGCCTGCTTTTAAAACCGGATTTCCTGTCTGTGCATCCTTTTTCACAATCTTTAATAAAAATTCAAACGGACGGTCATCGAACACACGCCACACCATCGGCTCTCTGCTGTCCTCGTCTACCTTCACCAAAAACGGATCGATGGCTTTCAAATTCTCCGGTACGGTGCTTTCCTCTACTACATAAAGACCATACGGAAGTTCCGGACTGATGGCATATCCCTTTTTATCGGTAATCAGTTCCGGCACCGGGACAGCCTTGCCATCCACATAGGTCACTGCCACCTCTTCTTTACTGAAATCATACCCACGGAAATCTTCCGCAGTAAACTGATCTCCATGGGATGGCTGTAGTTCCCCGCTCTTTACTTTCGACAGGTTGCTGACTAAATACACTTTAAATCCTGCACCTTCCACAAGCTCTGTTTCTGTCTGGTCACCATCTTCGCTGATCTTGATGAGCTGGAACGCCTGTTTCTTCACCTGCTCCTGTACAGTCAGATCTCTGGTTACCTCTGCTACTTCCTGACCTTCATAGGTAAGATCCACGTCATATTCTGTGGTATCTACCGTATAACCTTCCGGCGGAGTAATCTCTTTCACATACATTTTTCCTAGATACAATTCAGAAAAATCTAAAGTGCCATTCTCCTTAATCACGCCCTGTGCGATGAGACTGTCTTTTTTAAACAACACACCCGTCTTTCCGTCCGGGTGGACAATATCCTCTCTGGCATACAGACCATACACGGCTCCTGCAAGGGAGCTGTCTCCTTGTGGGAGAAAGTCCTGCGTCTCCTTATCAATCTTTTTGATATGGACAGCGCCTTTTACCCTCTCATCAGTTGCTGAGATGTTAACTGTCTTTCCGGCTTCCACATCCACCTTATGGATCACATCACTCTGCGCATACTTGTCCGGAGCCTTGATTTCCTTCACATATACGGTTTTAATGGCTGCCTCAAAGTAATCACTTACTGCCTTTCCCTCTTCCCCGGTGGCTGGCATTTCCATTAACAGATGCTCACATTTGCTGTCTGTATAAATGCCATAGACTGCACCATCCAATGGGTTCTTCGTGTCTGCATCTTTTTTGAGAAGTTCAATCCTTGTCATCTCCAGCCAGTCTACGGTAAAACTTACCGGATTGGCTTTCTCCGATTCAAAGACTCCAATATCCTGATTGCTGTTTCCTGTGGATAACACCAGCGTTCTCCAAGTCTCTCCCACAGAACCATGCAGCTCCCCAGAGGAATAGGTTCCGGTATGAAGCATTGGGGCAGTCAGATAAAAGGTATCTCCGCCATAGATTTTTAACGCACCATTCTCTGCGGAAGTTCCCTTTGTCTTGTTATAAATGGTGATGTCTTTTGGCACATTGACAGAAATATAGTTTCGATGATCCCCGGACAATGTGATATCCGGTGTTTTCTGCACATTTCCATCACGGACTGCTTTTACGGATGTTTTAGAAAGAGAAATCTCTCCTTTCGGCGGTTCTTCCATAGCAAACAGATGGTCAATATAGGCGATCACCCCTGCTTTTACTAAGTCCTCATACTTGCATCCCGTAAATCCTGCCTCACCTGCGTAAGCATAGCTGGCTGCGATATGGGTATATACATATTTCTCTTCCGCACTTTTCCCAGACAAATAACTACCTGTAATATCCCCGGCGCCGCCATAGCCATAATACAGCACTTTCTGCAGGTTCTTATTGCTGTCAAGCACCTGTGCTACATAATCTCCACTCGGCGGTGAAGAACGATGGGATTCCAGACAATAGGCAATCTTTCCATTCACCGTAAACCAGCAGGTCAGATAATTTCCAATATAACTTGGATAGTAGATGGTCTCTCCTTTTTCCAGATGTACCGTTTCTCTTGCAGTAAAGGTATTTTCTGCACCGGAAAACATCATCACTTCCCCATCCTCAATCTTTTCTTCCAGTTCCCTTGCTGCCTGTGCATCTGCATCTTCCCCGGATACCGTTACTTCCACCTCCGTGATCTCCTGCACAGGCGTCTCCGAATCTTCTTCGGATTTCGTATCCTCTTTCTGTTTCTGCCCACCATTTTCTTCTGCATGGGCCTGTCCTTCCGAATCCGTCAGGATAATCTTACGAGTAACGGAATAACTGTCACGCGCATCTTTTGGCACAACCCAGTAGGTTGCAATATAAGTCCCTGCCTGGTCAGGGTGGTAGCTCCCTCCATCTTCCGCCTCGATACGTTCCAAGGTAACATCCTCTTGTTCCGGATTGTAATGGATTCCCTCCATACAAGTCTCTGCCATAAAATCCTTGTCAGAAATATCTTTCGTGATATCTTCTGCTGTTACTGTCTGCTCAGAAATTTCCGACACCGGATGCTCCGATTCTGTCTTACTTTCTTTTTCTGTCACAGCCTTCTGTGAAATTTCACGTTCTGCCGCATGGACATCCGCTAAGTTCCCAAGCGGACTAAGCCCCATAAGCAGTGCGAGCCCAAAGGCTGCAAGTCTTGTTTTGATATTCCTGCTCTTCATTGCATTCTCCTTTTTTCGTTAAAAATACCGCAGAGGCTTTCCCCTGCGGCGTTGTTATCTGCTGACTTTTGTTTTCTTGTGACTGGGTTTCTCTCTGCCTACTTCCTGTCTTGTACGCTTTAGCGCATCGGTTATAGATCGGCTGGAAATCCCATTCTGATGGCAGCCTTCCACGATCCCCATAAAATAAAGATCCGAGGGGATGGCCAGCTGATCCTTATAGGGTGCATTCATGATATATGCCATGACTTCCCGCTTCACACCATCCGTTCCCTGAACAAGAACAGCCTCCTTCCCATACAAATGGGGATACCCTTCATAAAAGTCCAGGCTTTTTTCACACTCCGGTGTGATCTTCCAAAGCACCCCTTCCACCTGGCTGCCCTCTTCCGGCAAAATGGTGGCAACACCGCTTCCTTTCCCTCTGCCACAAAAGGTCAGGCGGTATCCCTCCAGCCGGACATTCTCCACTACGGAAGCTGCCGGACAGCGGTACGCCATCTGGTCTAAGTTCATATTGCTGCCATAGGCAAAATAATAGGTTTCTTTCATCTCTTACCTCCTAACGGGCATCCTCCGCCCGATGATTTCGATTCAAACATTCATAGGTACTGCGGTCATACCTCCATGCCCTGTCACCCTCCAGATTGGCAAGCAGATGTTCCCGGACATTTTTATATTCTGGTCCAATGAGCCCTAACCGCAGTAAAAAGGTACGGAATGTAAATGCAGGATTCTCGGTAATCTCTGTTTTCCGCATCTGGGTACATTTCTGATTGATGGCCTGAGCGGAAATGGCAAGGGCCAGCGTGATATTTGCCCGTACTTTTCCTGCATGGAGGGTACTCTCAAAACATCTCCACTCCAAAGTTCCTTTGGAAAATACTGCATGAAGGTTCAACGCATAGTACCGGGTATCGTCATAATGATCATGGCTTCCATCCCTGCCTCCATACCAGATCTGTTTCAGTTTTTCCATGGAAATGGTGTTGTTTTGCATTCTACGGATTTTTTCCAGCACAATGGGGCGTACTTTCTGACAATAGTTGCTTTCTCTGGAAGTCTGCACTTTCAATGCCTTGAACAGAATATCCTCTTTGGAATACATGATAGTCATAGCATTTTTGAGGATTCTTGGGGTGTGATTGGAAGCGTCCACATGAACATGCTGCCCGCAGGACTCATTTACCTTTGCCCCATGGTGCCTCAAACACCGCACTACTTCCTGCAGCTTCCCCATCTCTCCATAGGAAAGTTTGGGACTGACCATTTCAGTGCTGTATTCACTTCCGGCACGGACCATGCGTCCACGCTCCCTGCGTTCCGTATAGATACTGCCATCATACATAAACTTCCACTTCTTCCCTTCCTGATCTGTCACAGACCAGACTCCATAATATCCACCATCACAAACTGCCCGTGTTCCAAACATCTCCGCGACTACCTCCGCAGCCCTCTGCCTGGTAATGCCTGTCATCTCAATCTCTGTACCGAAGTACTGATCCTGAATTCCAATTGCCATACTGCCTTACCTCTTTGTCTTTTCATCCTCTGCCCGGATTTGTGCATCTGCCTGCCGAAGAAGTGTTCCGATGGCTTCGATCACGTTGACGGTCACTCCGTTTCCAGCCTGCTTATACAACTGACTGTCGGAAGTATCCTGTTCGATACGGTCAATCTGCCAGTCATAAAAGCCTTGCAGTCTCAGACATTCCCTTGGCACCAGTTTTCGGATTCTGCCCCGATAGGCAACTCCATGGCGGTCTGTGGCAGTAATGGTGAACATCGGTTCTTCCGGTTCCTTCATCCTTCGGCCATTCTGCCGGGTTTCTTCCCTTCCCGGAGTCAGCACTGCCCTGGCGCCTTCCTCTTTTAAGACACCGGAACATTCCCCTTTGTGATTATGGATGCCGGACTGTCTGGTATTCAGACATCTGCAATGCTCTGTGACAAGAGGCGGAGGAGACAGATCCACAAAATGCAGTGTCCCCTGCTGGATTCCGGTGGTCAGGGTATGGGCAATCTGATGCCCCACACGCCCTCTTCTGGTATTCATGCCTGCATATCCCAGGTCAATGCTGTCTCCCGTATATGCCATCTTATAACCCTGCTTGGTATTCTCTTTGATAGGCACACCAACCTCATATAATCCGGTTTTTCCACCAACGCCTCCCGCTCCGGAAGTCAGGGTACAACTTAATCCTTCGGCTTTGTAAATCCGTTCCCCCTGTCTGCCCGTCTGGACTTGAACAAGAGGCGTTCCATTTGCTGTTGGGAAAGGTAATATTTTTCCGGCACATCTTCGATCAAGATATCCGACAAGATACACCCGTTTTCTGGATTGGGGGACTCCAAAATCCTTGCTGTTAAGCACTTTCCATTCCACACCGTACCCCAGCTCAGATAACGTACTGAGGATGGTGTGAAACGTCCTGCCTTTGTCATGCGAAAGCAGTCCGGGAACATTTTCAAGGATGAAATACGCAGGTCGCTTGTCTGCAACCAGTCTGGCAATCTCGAAGAACAAAGTTCCTCTGGCATCTGCAAATCCTCCCCGCTTTCCGGCGATAGAGAATGCCTGGCAAGGAAATCCTGCACACAAAAGATCAAAGTCTGGCATTCGGTCTGTTTCGATTGTTCTTGCGTCATTACAAAACCACTCCCCTTCTGTGTCGAACAGCAATCGGTAGTTCTTATCCGCATAAGCATCCACCTCGCAGTGCCCCACACAGGTAAAACCGCCTGCACGTCTTAACCCTTCCCGGAATCCCCCGATCCCGCTGAATAAATCAAAAAATCGAATGGTTGCGGCTATCAACCTCCTTTGCTGAGAAAAAGCAGGCGGCATGGTTTCTTTTCCACACCGCCTGCAAGTTTTATGGTTCTATTTGTTTGGCATTATGCGATCTCTCCGGTTTCTTCCTCGGATTCTGGCAGTTCTTCTTCCTCCTCTGCATCTTCGGGAAGTTCTGAATCTGGTTCTCCCTCTTCTAATTGTGCAGATTCCTCGAAGTTCTCATTGTCTGGTTCTTCCTCCGCAGCTTCCGTCCCTTCGATTCCCTCTTCGGCAATCTCTTCTTCACTGATCTCTTCTGCTTCTTCCAGTCTGTCTGTTTCTACGGTTTCTTCTGGCTGCTCTAACTCCTGCCATTTGGCTTCTACCTCTTCCACCGCTTTCTCGATGATGCGGATGATAAAATCTTTCTGTTTGATGCCTTCCTTCGCGACTACCCATTTGACTCTCTGGAATAATTCCTCTGTAACCTGTACTGCTAATGTTCTTTTTTCCATGCTCTCTTCTCCTTTGCCTTCCAGTCTGTTAAAGTGTTCTTCAATCACCTGCCGGATGAATATCTGTGTACTCGTTTCTTTCTCTTCGATCTCGGCTCTTACCTTCTCATGTAATTCCACCGGAATCTTTCCGCATATGTTCTTCATCTCTGCCATCTGCGTTTCTCCTTTCGTTTTGTTATACACAACATACTCCAAAGTTTGAAAGAAAGCTATTCACAATACCCACTAAAGAATCCATGTCAAATGTATGCAAAACCCAAGCAGATCCAACAATGTCATATTTTCTTTGTCCATAGGCCTCACCCCCTTTACTCCTGCTCCATCTGAAATAAAAAATCCAGCATCTGATTGGGAATTTCTTCCTTTTCACATGCTGGCATTCGTTCCATACCGCCACTTTTCAGTTCTTCCCGAACAGTCTCCTGAATCAATTTCCGTAAGGTTTCCCGCTCTTCTTTTTCTAAGATCACATCCACCAGATACTGATTCCTCTGTCCTGCCGGAACTTCCATCAAAAGCCGCCACGCTTTTTCATGCTCCGGGTTCTTAATGTTTGGGCGAAAGGAAAAGACCGGGCGGCTCACAGCGCCCTCATCTGCCCCACAATCCGTTCATATCCGGCTGCGTTTGCATGGATGTCTGTGAGGTAAATCGGGCGGCACAGGCGGTCCTGGGTACTTACACGGTGCTGAAAAATAGCAGCCCCGCCTCCCATGAAAATGGAAGGAACTGCCCGCAGATCAAAGCCTGCCTCGGTGATCGCAGACAATATCTTTTCAATGTAAAGCCTGCCCTGTTTCTCGATCAAAGACATCACTTCCGCAGGCATGCTGCAGGACTTCCCCTGTAAGATGCGCTCAACCTGTGTCTCTGTTATGGACAGCCCGGTGTTTCTGCGCACTTGTTCCAGAATCTCATCTATACAGCGAATGACCCCCAGTTCCAGACTCCTGCAGGTAGCTGCATTGGGAACAGCGTTATCAAGACGCATCAAGTCCACCGTCCAGCCTCCGATATCCACAAGAAGAACAGAGGGTTCATCCTTTAAATATTCCGGGTAAAGAGCCAGAGCCGAGTATCCCTGGGGGAACAGTTTCACATCCTCAATCTGGATTTCATAGCGTTCCCCTTCGTAGAAAAATCGGACAGGCTGTTCCTTCCGAAACAGATATTCCTTAAATTTCTGTTTTTCCCTTCCAAATCCGGTAAGGGGAAGTCCGGCTGCAAGAACAACCTTGGCTGTTCTCTCCCCTTTCCGCTTCCGAATCTCCTGTGCCAGTGCAGCCAGCGTCAAAAGATAATAATTGTCATTGGCAGTCTTATCCTTCACTAAAGTCTGCCGCCCTGTCCCACACACATAATAAGCGCCTCCGTATTGAAGAACGTTCTGCATGGTATAAGGTTCATAGGTGTATCGCATCAGTCCTGTCGGGAAACACACCTGTTTTGTTTTCATGGCATAATACCCATGGTCGATTCCAATGATCATCGCTTACCACTCCCTTCTTTCTCGTTTTATAAAACTTCCGGGGAAAGAGTCCCCGAACCCGGAGCCATGCTCCGGCAAAATCTTTTTCTTTTCCAGCCTGTTAAACTTCCTACCCCCGGAAAACTGCCGCTTTCTTTCATGAAACTTCTATTTTTATCTTTCCTGCTGATGTTGCTTCCTTACAGATTTTTGTTTTTCACAACTTCGTACAGGCTGTAATCCTGCAAACAAGGTATCCATAATCCGTTTCATCTCTTCAAATGATACCTCTTCCGGCATGGTGAACATAATCATCTTTCCATCCACTTGTTTTCTCCCATTTCTTGTATGAAAGTAGGTAAAGGTATTTCCCCAACAACCATCTGCTCCCGTATGGAATTCTTTCCATCGATCATCAATTTCCATGATATATCTTGCAGTATCTACCCCGATTTCTTTTTGCTCAATCCGCTGATCTGCATACATTTTTTCTGCAGCATAAACATCTACATCCTTTCCCGGCGCTAAATAAATTTGTACTGCATTCGTCTGATATACTCCAAAATCATGCATTTCGTACTGAGACAATACCAGTCTGGCCTCATAAGACCT
>URWL01000002.1 GCA_900551465.1 uncultured Blautia sp.
TTATATGATAGACTCCAAAGAACACGGAGAGGTTCTTCTTCCGGCTATCCGGGAATGTATCCTTGATGTGGATATCGAAAAAAATATTATGACCATACACTTGATGAAAGGGCTGATATAAATGAATTTTCATGTGCTGACACTATTTCCGGATATGATCCGGGACGGTATGAATACCAGCATCATCGGTCGTGCGATAGCAGGCGGTTTTCTGGATATTGAGGCAGTTAATATCAGAGATTATGCCTTTAACAAACATCAGAAGGTGGATGACTATCCTTATGGAGGAGGAGCCGGTATGCTGATGCAGGCAGAGCCGGTATATCTGGCATATCAGTCTGTTGAAGAAAAAATCGGTTACAGACCCAGAGTCGTATTTCTGACACCTCAGGGTAAGGTTTTTAATCAGGAGATGGCAAAAGATTTTGCCCGAGAAAAAGATCTTGTGTTTCTCTGCGGTCATTATGAGGGGATCGATGAACGTGTTTTGGAGGAAATCGTCACAGATTATGTTTCCATTGGAGACTATGTGCTTACCGGAGGGGAGCTTCCGGCTATGGTCATGATGGATTCTATTTCCCGTATGGTGCCGGGAGTCCTGACAAATCAGGAGTCCGGTGAAACGGAATCTTTTTCTGGAAACCTGCTGGAATATCCTCAGTACAGCAGACCGGAAATCTGGCATGGAAAGCAGGTGCCGCCGGTGCTTCTTTCCGGACATCATGCTAATGTAGATGCATGGAGAAGAGAACAGTCTGTTTACCGTACTGCAAAATGGAGACCGGATCTTTTGAAAAAAGCAGATCTGACCAATAAGGAATGGAACCAGATCCGCCAATGGAGGAAAGAATGGAAAGCATCAGAAGAGAAGGAGTAAAGAAATGAAGACATCAGATTTTTATTATGACCTCCCCAAGGAGCTTATAGCACAGGACCCTCTGGAGGACAGAAGCTCTTCCAGACTTCTTCATCTTTCCATGAAAGACGGAAGTGTAGAACACCGTCATTTCACGGACATTCTGGATTATTTAAAAGATGGAGACTGTCTGGTCATTAATGATACCAGAGTGATTCCGGCTCGTTTATACGGGCATAAGGAAGGCACAGGGGCACTTATAGAGATCCTTCTTTTAAAAAGAAAAAAGGATGATATCTGGGAATGCCTGGTAAAACCGGGAAAAAAAGCCAGACCCGGAGCAAAGATCACTTTTGGAAATGGAATCCTGACAGGAGAGATCATAGATATTGTAGAGGAAGGAAACAGACTGATCCAGTTCCATTACGAGGGGATTTTTGAAGAAATACTGGATCAGCTTGGAGAAATGCCTCTGCCTCCGTATATCACTCATAAACTACAGGATAAAAACCGTTATCAGACCGTATATGCAAAGCATGACGGATCTGCGGCAGCCCCTACAGCCGGACTGCATTTTACAGAAGAACTTCTGAAAAAGGTGCAGGAAAAAGGTGTAAATATTGCTCATGTGACACTTCATGTAGGTCTTGGAACTTTTCGTCCGGTAAAGGTAGACGATGTGGAACAGCATCATATGCATTCCGAGTTTTATATGGTGGAAGAGGATCAGGCAGAACTGATCAACCGGACAAAAAAACAGGGAGGGCGTGTGATAGCGGTAGGAACTACCAGCTGCCGTACTCTGGAATCGGCTTCAGATGAAGATGGTGTCATTCATGCAGGAAGCGGATGGACAGAAATCTTTATCTATCCCGGCTACCGGTTTAAAATGATCGACGGACTGATCACAAATTTCCATCTTCCGGAATCTACCCTGATGATGCTCGTTTCTGCTCTTGCAGGAAAGGAGTGGATCATGGCAGCTTATGAGGAGGCTGTACAGGAAAAATACCGTTTCTTTTCTTTTGGAGATGCGATGTTTATCGATCCTGAATGATTTTTGTTTAAATGTAGTTTTTGTGCGAAATGTACAAAGCTGACGTAAAACAGGACTACCCTTTTTCTTTCTGATTTGTTATACTAGGTATAATGATTCAGAAGAAAGAGGGTTTTTTCATGAAAAAATATGATTACCTGATTGTAGGAGCAGGTCTTTTTGGCTCTGTATTTGCACATGAGGCAGTAAAAAGAGGAAAGACATGTCTTGTGATTGATAAAAGAGATCACATTGGCGGAAATATTTATACAGAGGATGTTGAAGGGATTCAGGTACACCGTTATGGAGCCCACATTTTTCACACATCCAATAAAGAAGTATGGGAGTATGTAAATCAGTTTGCAGAGTTTAATCATTTTGTAAATTCACCTATTGCTGTTTATAAGGATGAGCTTTACAATCTGCCTTTTAATATGAATACCTTCCATCAGCTGTGGGGAGTCCGTACTCCCGCTGAGGCAAAAGCCAAAATACAGGAACAGATTGCCAGAATGCATATTACCAATCCCAAGAATCTGGAAGAACAGGCACTTGCCCTGGTAGGCCAGGATGTTTACGAGAAACTTATTGAGGGATATACCAGAAAGCAGTGGGGAAGAGAATGCAAAGATCTTCCGTCTTTTATTATCAAAAGACTTCCTCTGCGTTACACCTACGACAATAATTATTTTAAGGATCCATACCAAGGAATTCCAAAAGGCGGATATACCGGTATTATCAAGAAACTTCTGGAGGGCACGCAGGTGATCCTGAAAACAGACTTTTTTGCCAATAAGGAGGAACTCTGTTCCCAGGCAGACAAGGTGTTGTTTACCGGTATGCTGGATGAATACTATGATTACTGCTATGGTCATCTGGACTACCGGTCTCTGAGATTTGAGACAGAGGTTCTTGATATGGCAAATTATCAGGGAAATGCCGTAGTCAATTATACAGATTATGAAGTGCCTTATACAAGGATCATTGAGCATAAGCATTTTGAATTCGGCAAGCAGCCGAAAACTGTGATCACGAGAGAATATTCAGCGGAATGGACAGAAGGCGCAGAGCCGTACTATCCGGTTAATGATCCGAAAAATAACGAATTGTACGCAAAATATGAACGCCGGGCCCTGGAAGAAAAGAATGTTCTTTTTGGCGGAAGACTTGGCATGTACCGGTATATGGACATGGATAAGGTTATTGAGGAAGCTTTGAGCCTTGCAGAGACAGAGCTTGTTTACTGCAGTGAGAATGAATAAAGGAGAAAGAAATATATATGGATACACAGACAATTGCACAATACTACAGAGAAGCAGATCCAAAAAAGAGAAAAGCTCTATTGGATGAGGCTGTTGCATCAGGAGAAGATCAGGAGGCAAACCAGATCCGTAAAGAGATCTGGGAAGCGCGCTACAGCCAGAACGGAAGCGAAATAGCAGACGGCTATCTGAGATTCTGGATGACCATGGAATTTAATAAAAATGCAGCCAATAAGTGGTTTGGGGTAAAAGGTGCTTATAAAGACGTTATGAAGGAACTGAATTCTGTGAAGTTCCTGGAAATTCAGGAAAAAAGCGAGCTTCATAAAGAACTGCTGTACCGGGAATGCTGCCATCTGGTCAAGCTTTATATGGATCTGTGCAAAACAGACAGATCTTATAACTCCATGCTCTGTGGTATTATTACCATCAAAGAAGATGATGTGAAGGCAAAGCTTCAGAAAGACATTTATAAAACAGCCGTATGCCTCCCGAAAGATCTCGGCATGGAAAAAGAACTGGCTCTTGTGACCAGAGCTGCCCGTGAAATATATGAGCTTTATTTTCCTGGAGAAGGCGGTATGCCGGAATAAACAGACTTAAAAAAGAAATACTGAATAATAAAAACCGGAGGCAAACATGAATAAAGACAGAATTTCTGCTTATGAAATAATAAGAGAAGAAAATCTCAGCGATATCCGTTCAGCAGGATATCTTCTCCGGCACAAAAAAACAGGTGCCAGAGTTATGCTGATCGAAAATGATGACGAAAACAAAGTATTTAATATTGCGTTTCGTACTCCGCCGAAAAATAGTACGGGCGTAGCTCATATTCTGGAACACAGTGTTCTCTGCGGATCCAGGGAATTTCCGCTGAAGGATCCTTTTGTGGAACTTGTTAAGGGATCACTGAATACGTTTCTGAATGCAATGACTTATCCGGACAAGACCTGCTATCCGGTAGCCAGCTGTAATGATCAGGACTTTCAGAATCTGATGCATGTATATCTGGATGCGGTTTTTTATCCGAATATCTACAAAAAAGAAGAGATTTTTCGTCAGGAAGGCTGGAGCTACCAGCTGGAAGATACAGAAGGACCTTTAAAGTATAATGGAGTTGTATACAATGAAATGAAGGGGGCATTTTCCTCGCCGGATGAAGTTCTGGAAAGAGAGATCATGAATTCTCTGTTTCCGGATACTCCTTATGGCTGTGAATCCGGAGGAGATCCAGATCACATCCCGGAACTTTCTTACGAGGAATTCCTGCAATTCCACAAAACATATTACCATCCTTCCAACAGCTATATCTATCTTTATGGAAATATGGATATGGCAGAGAAGCTGGAATTTATTGATGAACATTATCTGTCGGCGTTTGAAAAACTGGAGGTAGATTCAGCTCTTCCTCTTCAGCCGGCTTTTACAGAAAGAAAGGAACTCCAGCTGGAATATCCTGTTTCCGAAAGTGAAAATGAAGAAGGAAATGCGTATCTTGCGTACAGTACAGTGGTAGGAGATGCCTCAGATGAGCTTACGGCCATGGCTTTTGAAGTGCTGGATTATGCTCTTTTGAGCGCACCCGGAGCTCCGCTGAAACAGGCGCTTCTGGATGCACAGATCGGCATGGATGTTTATGGTTCCTATGATGACGGTATACTGCAGCCGTATTTTGACATTGTGGCAAAGGGAACAGATCCGGATAAAAAAGAAAAATTTGTTGAGATCATCCGTACAACTCTGGAAGATATTGTAAAGAACGGAATTGACAAAAAGGCTTTGAAGGCCGGAATTAACTATATGGAATTCCGTTACAGAGAAGCTGATTTTTCTGCATGGCCAAAGGGTCTTATGTATGGTCTGGATATTTTTGGAAGCTGGCTGTACAGCGATGAAAAAGCATTCAGCCATGTAAAGCTTATTCCGGTATTTGAAAAACTTAAGGCTCTGTCCGGAGAAAGATATTTCGAAGATCTGATCCAGAAATATCTTCTGGATAATCCTCATGGATCTGTGATCACTCTGGTACCTTCCAAGGGACTTGCAGCCCGCAGGGAAAAGGCGCTGGAAGAACAGCTGCAGGCCAAACTGGAAAAAATGACACAGGAAGAAAAAGAAACTCTGGTAGAAAAAACAAAAGCTCTTGTGGAATATCAGGAAGCAGAGGAAGAACCGGGAAGCGAAAAATGTATTCCTATGCTGAAAAGAGAAGATATCAAAAAAGAAGCGGCCGGATTTACCAATGAGGAGCTGGATGTTTCCGGAAGTCTTTTCCTTTATCATGAGGTTCCTACCAATGGAATTTCCTATCTGGATCTGATGTTTGATCTGAAGAATCTGGATCCGGAGGATGTTCCTTATCTGGGACTTCTGAAATCAGTACTTGGTTTTGTTGATACGGCTCATTTCAGTTACGGAGAGCTTTCCAATGAAATCAATGCGGAAACAGGGGGAATTTCCTGTGGAGTTGAGGTTTTTGACCGGGCAGATTCAACAGAAGAATACAAAGCGGTGTTTTCTGTGAGAGGAAAGGTGATGTACCCCAGAATCGATGTTTTATTCAGGATGATCCGTGAAATCCTGAATACTTCAAAGCTGGATGACGGCAAACGTCTTTATGAGATCATTGCAAGGGTGAAATCAAGAGCTCAGGCAAATCTTGTAAGTGCAGGCCATTCCACAGCAGTGCTTCGCGGCGCTTCCTACAGTTCTCCTATGGCAGCTTTTCAGGATGAAATGGCTGGAGTTGGCTATTATCAGTTCATCGAGAAACTGGAGAAGGAGTTTGACAGCCGGAAAGAAGAGCTGGTAAAGAAGCTGACTGCTCTTATGACTGAAATTCTTCGGCCGGAGCTTCTCTGTGTCAGCTATACCGGAGAGAGAGAATCTCTGGATACAGTAATGAAGCAGGTAAAGGCTCTGAAGGATACCCTTCATACAGAGGCTGCAGAAGCTTCTTCAAAGCCGATGTCCTGCGAAAAGAAGAATGAAGGCTTTACCACTTCAGGACAGGTGCAGTATGTTGCCCGTACCGGTAATTTCCGTAAAAAAGGCTACGAATATACAGGCGCTCTTGATATTCTGAAAGTGGCGTTAAGCTACGACTATCTCTGGATGAACCTTCGTGTAAAGGGCGGCGCCTACGGATGCATGAGCGGTTTTAAGAGAAGTGGTGAGAGCTATTTTGTTTCCTACAGAGATCCGCACCTGAAGCGTACGCTGGAGGTTTATGAAGGAATTCCGGAATATGTACGCACATTCCAGGCAGATGAACGGGAAATGACAAAATATATCATTGGTACCATCAGCGGCAAGGATGTACCGAGAACACCTCAGATGCAGGGGAGTATTTCTAAAACTGCATATTTCTGTGGTATTACGGAAGAGATGATGCAGAAGGAAAGAGATCAGATCCTGAATGCAGATGTGGAGGATATTCGAAATCTGGCTCCTCTGGTGGAGGCGATCCTTTCTGATGATGCAGTCTGCGTTGTGGGAAGTGAGACAGCAATAGAGAAAGAGCGGGAGATATTTAAAGAGATCAAATCTCTGATTTCCTGTTGAGAGATAAAAAGAAAGCAGGTAAACATGAACGATAATTTTAAATCAGGTTTTGCAGCTATCATTGGCCGTCCCAATGTGGGAAAGTCCACTCTGATGAATCATCTGATCGGACAGAAAATCGCCATTACCTCAAAAAAACCTCAGACAACCCGAAACAGGATACAGACAGTTTATACCTGTGAGGAAGGGCAGGTTGTGTTTCTGGATACGCCTGGTATCCACAAGGCAAAAAACAAGCTGGGAGAATATATGGTCCAGGTGGCGGAGCGTACTCTGAAAGATGTGGATGTGATCCTCTGGCTGGTGGAGCCGACCACATTCATCGGTGCGGGAGAAAAGCATATTGCAGAACAGCTGAGAGGACTGAATATTCCGGTTATTCTGATCATCAACAAGGTAGATACGGTTGGTAAAGAGGAAATTGCAAAAGCAATCGATACCTATCGGAAGCTTTACGATTTTGATGAGATTATTCCGGTTTCTGCTCTCCGGGCAGTTAATACCCAGGATATTATTCCAAGTATTTTAAAATATCTTCCTTACGGTCCTATGTTCTATGATGAGGATACGGTAACCGATCAGCCTCAGAGACAGATTGCTGCAGAGATCATCCGGGAAAAAGCGCTTCATGCGCTGGATGCAGAGATTCCTCATGGGATCGCAGTGGCCATTGACAGGATGAAAGAACGCCCGGGCAAAGGCCGTCTGGTGGATATTGATGCGACCATTATCTGTGAAAGAGATTCTCATAAAGGTATCATCATAGGCAAACAGGGTGTTATGCTGAAAAAAATCGGAAGCAATGCCCGGTTTGAACTGGAGAGAATGCTGGATGCAAAAGTGAACCTGAAACTTTGGGTAAAAGTGAAAAAAGACTGGCGGGACAGTGATTTTCTGATCAAAAACTTTGGATATGACAAAAAGGAAATCTGACAGATGAGTGATCTGATCACAGTTCAGGGTGTGGTGATCTCAGCGATGCCGATAGGAGAATATGATAAAAGAATCGTGCTTCTGACCAGAGAAAGAGGAAAGATTTCTGCGTTTGCCAGAGGGGCGAGAAGAGTGAACAGCCCCTTTATGGCAGCTGCGGAACCCTTTGTTTTTGGGAATTTTACTTTGTACGAGGGAAGAACCAGCTATAATTTGAATCAGGTAAATGTAACCCACCATTTTATGGAACTGGCGGCTATGCAGCCGGGCATTTACTATGGGTATTATTTTCTGGAGCTTGCAGATTACTTTGGAAAAGAGGGCACGGATGAAAGAGAGATGATGAATCTTCTCTATGTTACGGTAAAGGCTCTTATGAATCCTCATGTTGAGGACGCTCTGGTAAGATGCATCTTTGAACTGCGCACCATGGCGGAGCAGGGGTATTGTCCGGAGCTGGTTTCCTGTGAAAACTGTTCAAAAGATGAGCTCCCGGAAACAGAAGTATTTTTTTCTCAGGAAAACCACGGGATCCTGTGTCAGTCCTGTGCAGTGGGAGCGAGAGATGCAGTAAGGATTTCAGGTGCGGCTCTTTATGCCATGCGTTATATTGTCAGCGCGCCTATGGGAAAGCTTTATACTTTTTCAGTCAGTTCTCAGGTACTGGCAGAACTGGAATGGATCATCCATACCTATACGGAAAAAAATACAGACAGAAAATTCAAAAGTCTGGAAATATTAAAGGTCATGAGCTGAAAAGAAATACGGCAAAATGATACATGATAAAAATGGGAGGTATTTACACATGAAACAGATCCATGCAAAAAAAATCACAGCAGAAAATTTTAAGGAATTCGGAAGCTTTACAGATCTTCTGAATCCGGATGGCTACAGTCTGGGGGATTTTTATCAGGACAGACTGAAAATGCACAGTTCCGGTAATATGCAGATGGCTTTTTCTCCGCTTCTGGTACATAAACCGGAAAAGATGGTGGTTACCACTGCAGAATACCATAATTATACGCAGGAAGGCGTTCTCTGTCTGGATGATGACGTGATCGTACATGTTGCACCGGCAGGAAAAGAAGCGGTTCCGGAGCTTACAGAGGCATTTCTTGTGCCAAAGGGAACAATGGTCCTTCTGAATACCGGTGTATGGCATTTAAGTGCGATTCCGGTAAATAAAGAGACTGCGCATGTTCTTATTGTACTTCCGGAGAGAACATATTTGAATGACTGCGTTGTAGTTGATTATCCGGAAGAAAAATGGGTAGAGATCCTGGGATAAACAGGGCGGGATACCAGGGAGGCATCAGAGCCTCCCTTTTATCTTCCTGTTACTGCTCACTACGCTCACAGCAACGAGCCAAAATTCATTCCAGATTGCCTGCGGCAACAGAATTTTGGCCTGTATGTCTCGGGATTTTGGCATATATATGCCAAATCACCTCGCGGGATAGTGCCGTATGAACAGTAACATCTTCTTTTCTTTGTTCTTGAAAAAGGGGACAGATGCTAGTATAATAAGGGCATTGAAAAAATTTTAGGAGAGATAACATGGAAAAAACAATGGAAAAAATCGTGGCTCTGGCAAAAGCAAGAGGCTTTGTGTATCCGGGCTCTGAAATCTACGGCGGTCTTGCAAACACCTGGGATTACGGAAATCTTGGTGTAGAGCTGAAAAATAACGTAAAACGTGCATGGTGGCAGAAATTTATTCAGGAATCTCCGTATAATGTAGGTGTGGACTGTGCGATTCTTATGAATCCTCAGACATGGGTAGCATCCGGACATCTGGGTGGATTTTCTGATCCTCTGATGGACTGTAAAGAATGTCATGAGCGTTTCCGTGCAGATAAACTGATCGAAGATTATTGTGCAGAGCATGACATTGCCATTGAAGGCAGTGTGGATTCCTGGTCTCAGGAACAGATGATGGACTTTATCAAAGAGCATCAGGTTCCATGTCCAAGCTGCGGCAAACATAACTTTACTGACATCCGTCAGTTCAATCTGATGTTCAAAACATTCCAGGGTGTAACTGAGGATGCCAAAAATACGGTATATTTAAGACCTGAGACAGCCCAGGGTATTTTTGTAAACTTTAAAAATGTACAGAGAACTTCCCGCAAAAAGATTCCTTTTGGAATCGGACAGATCGGTAAATCCTTCCGTAACGAGATCACACCGGGCAACTTTACTTTCCGTACCCGTGAGTTTGAACAGATGGAACTGGAATTCTTCTGTGAGCCGGATACAGACCTTGAATGGTTTGCATACTGGAAACAGTTCTGCCTTGACTGGCTTAGCTCTCTGGGACTGAAGGAAGATGAGGTGCGCTATCGTGACCATGATCAGGAGGAACTGAGCTTCTACAGCAAAGCTACTACAGACGTGGAATTCCTGTTCCCGTTTGGATGGGGCGAGCTGTGGGGAATCGCAGACAGAACCGATTATGACCTGACACAGCATCAGAACGTATCCGGACAGGATCTGACATATTTCGACGATGAGAAGAAAGAAAAATATATTCCATATGTAATTGAGCCGTCTCTGGGCGCTGACCGTATGGTTCTTGCTTTCCTTTGCAGCGCATATGATGAAGAAGTCCTGGATGCAGAAAAGAACGATGTACGTACCGTACTTCATTTCCATCCGGTACTTGCACCTGTAAAGATCGGTGTCCTTCCGCTTTCCAAAAAGCTGAATGAAGGTGCTGAGAAAGTATTCCAGCAGCTTTCCAAGAAATACAACTGTGAGTATGACGATCGTGGAAATATCGGCAAGCGCTACAGAAGACAGGACGAGATCGGAACTCCGTTCTGCGTAACCTACGATTTCGATTCTGAAACGGATGGAGCAGTTACTGTCCGTGATCGTGATACCATGGAGCAGGTACGCGTGAAGATTGATGAGCTTGACGCTTACTTTGCAGATAAATTTACATTTTAAATTAAATAGAATGTTTTACAGATCCTGAGAAGGATTATGGTGAAATACCAGACCCGGCATGTTCTTTTGTAAGAATGTGCCGGTTTTTTTTGCTTTATTGGAAAAATGCACTTGATTTTTGACATAACCAGAGAAAAATATATGCAATTTATCGTTTGATTGAAGAAAAACACTAAAAATATATGCAAAATATATAATATAAACTTGACGAAATAAAAATAAATTGGTAAAATTAACAAATACAGATTGCTATAGAGGAGGTCACAGGTTATGGCAAAAAAGAGAAATATCATTGTAGGACAGTCAGGAGGTCCCACATCTGTTATTAATTCCAGTCTGGCAGGCGTTTATAAAAATGCCATTGAACGAGGCTTTGATAAGGTATATGGAATGCTCCATGGAGTACAGGGGCTTCTGGATGAGCAGTATGTGGATCTGTCAACACAGATTCATTCAGAACTGGATATTGAGCTTTTAAAAAGAACACCGTCAGCTTTTCTTGGCTCCTGCCGTTATAAACTGCCGGAGATCCATGAAGATAAGACAATTTATGAGAAGCTTTTCGGGATCATGAATAAACTGAGTATTGACACCTTTATTTATATCGGCGGAAATGATTCTATGGACACTATTAAGAAGCTTTCTGATTATGCGATCCTTACCGGACAGAAACAGAAATTTATCGGTGTTCCAAAGACCATAGACAATGATCTTGCTCTTACTGACCATACACCGGGATTTGGAAGCGCAGCAAAATACATAGGCGCATCTACAAAAGAAGTGATCCGTGATGCAGAAGGCCTGACCTATAAGAAAAAAATGATCACCATCATGGAGATTATGGGACGTAATGCCGGATGGCTTACCGGAGCGGCTGCACTTGCCAAGACAGAGGACTGTGAAGGACCGGATCTGATCTATCTTCCGGAAATTCCGTTTGATGTTGACAGATTCCTGGTAAAAGTCAAGGATCTTCTTACCAAAAAAGATTCCGTTGTGATCGCTGTATCTGAGGGGATTAAGCTGGCAGACGGACGCTATGTATGCGAGCTTGGAAGTTCCAGCGATTATGTAGACAACTTCGGACATAAACAGCTGCAGGGAACAGCAGCGTATCTGGCTAATTTCCTGGCAGGGGAATGCGGCTGTAAGACAAGAGCAGTAGAATTTTCTACTCTTCAGAGAAGTGCTTCTCATATGGCATCCCGAACAGATATTGATGAGGCATTTATGGTTGGCGGAGCTGCTGTCAAGGCTGCTGATGAGGGCGATACCGGAAAGATGATCGTAATCGACCGCGTTTCCGATGATCCTTATATGGCAAAAACAGGAATTTATGATGTACATCGTATTGCAAACGAAGAAAAGCTGGTTCCAAGAAACTGGATGACAAGAGACGGTTCTTATGTGACAGAAGATTTTATTGATTATATCAAACCATTGATACAGGGAGATTATCAGCCGATCATGGTAAACGGTCTTCCAAGACATCTTGTACTGAATAAGAAAAAGAAACGCTGATTTTTTAGCAAAAAGGGGGAAAGTTTACAGATTTTCCCCCTTTTTTTGAGTTAGACCTTGACTATTTGACTGGAAATCTATACAATAACTATGTGCGTATAAAAACATATTTTTATGTTCAAAGAACAAAAATTTAGGAGGAAAATGTAAAATGGCAAAATGGGTTTACATGTTTACAGAAGGTAACGCTACTATGAGAAACCTTCTGGGTGGTAAAGGTGCCAACCTTGCTGAAATGACAAGCCTGGGTCTTCCTGTACCGCAGGGCTTCACTATCACAACAGAAGCCTGCACACAGTACTATGAAGACGGAAGACAGATCAACGATGAGATCATGGCTCAGATCATGGAAGCGATCACCAAAATGGAAGGAGTTACCGGAAAGAAATTCGGTGACAAAGAAAATCCTCTGCTTGTTTCCGTTCGTTCTGGTGCAAGAGCATCCATGCCTGGTATGATGGATACAATCCTCAACCTTGGTCTTAATGAAGAAGTTGTTCACACATTAGCTGAGAAATCCAACAACCCACGTTGGGCTTGGGACTGCTACAGAAGATTCATCCAGATGTACTCTGACGTAGTTATGGAAGTCGGCAAGAAATATTTCGAAGAACTGATCGACAAGATGAAAGAAGAGAAAGGTGTAACTCAGGACGTTGAGCTTACAGCTGAGGATCTTGAGACTCTTGCTAACCAGTTCAAAGCTGAATATAAAGAAAAAATCGGCTCTGATTTCCCATCTGATCCGAAGGAGCAGTTAATGGGCGCTATCAAAGCTGTATTCCGTTCCTGGGACAACCCGAGAGCAAACGTTTATCGTCGTGACAACGATATCCCATATTCCTGGGGTACTGCTGTAAACGTACAGATGATGGCATTCGGTAACATGGGTGATGACTGTGGTACAGGTGTTGCTTTCACACGTGACCCTGCTACAGGTGAGAACGGTCTGTTCGGTGAGTTCCTTACAAACGCTCAGGGTGAGGACGTTGTTGCCGGTGTTCGTACACCTATGCACATCTCTGAGATGGAAGAGAAATTCCCGGAAGCATTCGTAGAGTTCAAGAATGTATGCAACACTCTTGAGAAACACTACAGAGACATGCAGGATATGGAGTTTACTGTAGAGCATGGTAAACTGTATATGCTTCAGACACGTAACGGTAAGAGAACTGCTCAGGCTGCTCTGAAGATCGCTTGTGACCTTGTTGACGAGGGAATGAGAACAGAAGAAGAAGCTGTAGCAATGATCGATCCTCGTAACCTTGATACACTGCTTCATCCGCAGTTCGATGCAAAAGCTCTGAAAGAGGCTACTCCAATGGCAAAAGCACTTGGTGCTTCTCCGGGAGCTGCTTGCGGTAAGATCGTCTTCACAGCAGATGACGCTGTAGAGTGGGCTGCAAGAGGTGAGAAAGTTGTTCTTGTTCGTCTTGAAACATCCCCAGAAGACATCACAGGTATGAAGTCTGCTCAGGGTATCCTGACAGTTCGTGGTGGTATGACATCTCACGCAGCAGTAGTTGCTCGTGGTATGGGTACCTGCTGTGTATCCGGATGCGGCGAGATCGCTATGGATGAGGAAAATAAGAAATTTACACTTGCTGGCAAAGAGTTCCATGAGGGAGACAGCATTTCTCTTGACGGATCTACCGGTAACATCTATGACGGAATCATTCCGACTGTAGACGCTACAATCGCTGGTGAGTTCGGAAGAATCATGGGATGGGCTGACAAATACAGAACACTCAAGGTTCGTACAAACGCTGATACTCCGGCTGACGCTAAAAAAGCTCGTGAGCTTGGTGCAGAAGGTATCGGTCTTTGCCGTACAGAGCATATGTTCTTCGAAGGCGACAGAATCGATGCATTCCGTGAGATGATCTGCTCTGAGACAGTAGAAGAGAGAGAAGCAGCTCTTGAGAAGATTCTTCCGGAGCAGCAGGGAGACTTCGAGAAGCTGTATGAAGCTCTGGAAGGAAACCCGGTTACTATCCGTTTCCTGGATCCGCCTCTTCATGAGTTCGTTCCGACTACAGAAGAAGATATCAAGAAACTTGCAGATGCTCAGGGCAAAACTGTTGAGCAGATCAAGACTATCATTGATTCTCTCCATGAGTTCAACCCGATGATGGGTCACCGTGGATGCCGTCTTGCAGTTACCTATCCGGAAATTGCAAAAATGCAGACAAAAGCAGTTATCCGTGCAGCTATCAATGTAAAGAAAGCACACGCTGACTGGAACGTATGCCCAGAGATCATGATTCCGCTTGTTGGAGATATCAAAGAGCTTAAATACGTTAAGAAATTTGTTGTTGAGACAGCTGATGCTGAGATCGCAGCAGCAGGCGTTGATCTGAAATATGAAGTTGGTACCATGATCGAGATCCCGAGAGCAGCTCTTACTGCAGACGAGATCGCAAAAGAGGCAGACTTCTTCTGCTTCGGTACAAACGACCTTACTCAGATGACTTACGGCTTCTCCCGTGACGATGCTGGTAAATTCCTTGACGCTTACTATGACGCTAAGATCTTCGAGAACGATCCATTTGCAAAACTGGATCAGATCGGTGTTGGCAAGCTTATGGAAATGTCCATCAAACTTGGAAAACCGGTTAACCCGAACCTTCATGTAGGTATCTGTGGTGAGCACGGCGGAGATCCTTCTTCCGTAGAGTTCTGCCATAAGATTGGCCTTAACTATGTATCCTGCTCACCGTTCCGTGTACCGATCGCTCGTCTGGCAGCAGCTCAGGCAGCTATCGCTGAGAAGAACGCGTAAGATATAGTTGTCACGGGGCAAAGCCATATATCCTGTTTTGGGGCAAAATGCCGTATCCTCGGCAATACCCCAATTCAGTTAAGATAAATCCTTTCTCCCGTGGTGATGCTGTGAGTTAATCATACGTGATAACTTCACGCATCTGGTGTCCAAACGAAGTAATAAACCGCTGTCAAATCAGGCAGTATAATATAAAGACCTTGATCTTGCAGAGATTAATCCTTTTTGAGAAGGAGTCTTTGCAGATCAAGGTCTTTCATATACAAAAAAACTACATTTGTCAGGAGAAATAGACTATGATGTATCCATACATGACACTGGCAGATGAAACAGAAATTGTACATTCCCAGATTATTGAGGAAAATGGTGTAAAAAAGGTTATTGTAAATTTTGAAAGACCTGTCGAAAAAGGATTTAATTCTGCTAGATGCGAACTGCCAGATTATAAATGGACAGTAAACGAAGGGTACTCAGATGAAGAAATAACTTTTTTCGAGGAATTTCTGCGTAGTAATGCACATTTGCTTTATAAATACGCAGAGGTTGGAGGGATTCAAATTGGCGGCAGTAGGTGACATATCTTTGTAGCCCATAGATGCTTTGGAATGTAGAAAATAAAAAGACCTTGATTTTATAGAGATGATATATTTCGGTATACATCTCTGTGAATCAGGGTCTTTTTTGTGATTTATAGACAAAATGGTTTTGGTGGCAGCAGGTATCAGTGTAATTTTAGAAGAAATAGCAAAACTTTAGCGAACTAAAGTGAAAATGAAGATTTCTCTTTACAAATTCCCTTGTTTTCTAGGGGTTTTGTAAGGTAAAAATACCAATGAAATCCACCTTTCATTGGCAATATACTAGGTGTGAATGACCTTCATGTAACTACAAACATAACTACAAACGAAGCAGTTATAATAGAAAATAGCACAAATGTGGTAAATAGTAAATAATATTAAATATTGTAACAAGGTCTTTGCTTATTGGTTATAAATTGAGACACAAAACCACTTTCGTCGGGTGAAGAGGAGGATATAAACTTTTGTCCTCTAAAGGATGAAGAGGGTTGCCCTTTGACAATAGTAAATTATATAATTGTGTCCAAACGAAGCAATAAACCGCTGTTAAATCCAACAGCATAAAATAAGTCCCCTGATATTGCAGGAAACCGTATCCGTTGGAAAGGTGCCTGGATATCAGGGGACTTTTTGTGTTGCTCCTGATAAAAGGTTTTCTTATAAACATGATTTTACGAATATACTTATAGGTTTTATAAGAAAGTATTATAAACATATGCTCAAAAAATATTGACTTATGTTCAAAAAAGCAGTATTGTAAGGGTGTTAAAAATGCAGCCATAGAGAGGAGGAGTCATGGCAAGACCACAAAAATGCAGATGCATCTGTTCGAAACCTAAGGTTACAGAGTTTATCCCTGAGGGGTGCTCCAGAGAACATTGTGTGAATCTTACTTACGATGAATATGAAACAGTACGTCTCCTGGATTTTGTATGTCTGACCCAGGAACAGTGTGCCAGAAAGATGGATATTTCCCGGCCTACAGTGACTCGGATCTATAATGGCGCACGGCAGAAAATTGCAGATGCACTTGTAAACGGACGGGGCATAACCATCAGCGGAGGTGATGTGGTGGTGTGTGAAGAAATGCGCCCGGAATGTGTAAATGAAAAATATTGCTGTCATAAACAGCAGGAAAACCATCAGGCAAAAGGAGAATAAGAATGAAAGTATTGATTATTGGCGGTGTTGCTGCAGGTACAAAAACAGCGGCAAAATTAAAAAGAGAAGACAGAAATGCAGAAGTGACCGTGATTACAAAGGATAAGGATATTTCCTATGCAGGGTGTGGACTGCCCTATTATGTGGGCGGATTTATAGAGAGCCGTGACGAACTGATTGTAAATACTCCTCAGAAATATGCAGGACTTACAGGAGTCGAGGTTCGCGTAGGAAAAGAAGCCATTGCGCTCGATGCGGATAAAAAACAGGTGACTGTCAGAGACGTGGATACAGGCGCGGAAGAAGTCTGTTCCTATGATAAGCTGGTTCTTTCTGTAGGAGCATCCCCGGCAGTGCTTCCAATTGAGGGAACAGAGAAGCAGGGCGTGTTTAAAATGCGTACACCGGACGATGCCATTGCTATCCGTTCCTACGTAGAAGAAAAGGGTGTGAAAAAAGCAGTGGTTATCGGCGCTGGCTTTATCGGTCTGGAAGCTGCAGAAAACCTTAAAGCAAAAGGAGTGCAGGTAACAGTAATTGATTTTGCTTCACAGATTCTTCCGAATATCATTGACCCGGAAATGGCTGTGTATGCCAAAAAGCATCTTCTCAGAGAAGGAATCCGCGTGATTACAGGAACAAAGGCAGAGGCTGTTCTTGGAAATGAAGCAGTGACAGGAGTAAAAACCTCTGCAGGAGTTCTTGGATGCGAGCTTCTGATCATGGCAGCAGGTATTCGCCCAAATACAGATTTCCTGAAAGACACCGGTCTGGAAATGTTTAA
>URWL01000003.1 GCA_900551465.1 uncultured Blautia sp.
TTTATCACAGTCTTCCAGTAAAACGTTCGCGAATGTTCTGGAACCGGATTTATACAGGGCTTGTATATTATTTAGTGCCGTACATGATCATGGTATTTCTTGCAATTTGTATCGGAGCCGCAAGGGGATTTTTCAGTCTGAAGCTAATGGGTGAAGCACTGGCTCTGTTTGGCATCCATCTGATCATATATTTACTGATATATTTCAGCGTGGTGCTGATCTTATGTATTACGGGAAATCTTCTTATGGGAATCTTCTGTATGGGGATGCTCTACTGCTACGGACCAGGACTGAGCCTGCTTCTGGGAGGCTACAGATATGGATTTTATGAGAGCTATTATATAGAAAAAAACTATGGGCTGATCCGTTTCCTGAGAGAATATATTTCTCCTGCAGGGCTGATAAATCAGTTTGCTGAAGCTTATCAAAAAGGAGAAGGCATGAGGCTTTTTATGGTTCTCCTGGTGCTGACAGTCCTTTTGACATATTTATCTTATGTGGCTTATCTGAAGAGGCCTTCTGAGTCGGCGGGATCACCTATGGTTTACAGGGGAGCTGCTTTTATTGTTAAAATAATGGTTGTGATCCCTTGCGGACTGGGAGCTGGATATTTCTTTTATCTGATCCCTATAAGCAGTATGAAGACATTCTGGTGGATATTTGGGCTGATTCTTGGAACAGTGCTTTCCCATGGCTTTATGGAAACAGCATACCAGATGGATTTTCATTGCTTTTTCAAAAAGAAGATTCAGCTTTTGGCAGCAGGGCTGATCGTGGCAGCCTGTGCCATGGTATATGAAACCGACCTGTTTCATTATGATTCCTATGTTCCGCCGAAGGAAAAACTGGCATCGGTCAGTGTGGATATGAATATGTTTTCTAACAATATGGGAACATACATAAAAGAAGTAGAGGACGGTATTTATCAGGTAGGAATGGAGTCTGCAGACTGGGATCTGAGAGAGTACAGTGTTTCTGGAAAAAAAGAGATTGGTGATAAAACTTACAATGCGTTTTGCAGTATAGCTGAAAAACAGAAGGAAAGGGGAAAGAAATACGAGAAAGGGGATCATATTGTTGAGGGGACAAACAGTGATATAGTATTTAAAACCGGAGTTATGTATAAGTTGAAATCCGGAAAGAAGATATATCGTAATTACCGTATCAATGCCATTGAATCTCAGGAATTGATCCAATGTCTGTATGAGGAAGAAAATCTGAAGGATAACGTTTTGGATATGCTGGATCTTGGTACGGAATATCTGGATGAAATGTATTTTAGTGCGGCCGATGGACGGGGATATATGATTTTCCAGGAGCAGAAAGAGAAATGGGCAGAACTTTTAGAGGCTTTGAAGAAAGATATTGAGGATGCCGGGGCAGAGAGTTTTACAGGAATTCCATGCTGCAGTATTCAGCTAACCTACAGTCTTCCAGGGGTTATGAGTGTCAGTACTCTGGTTCCGGGAGAAGAGAACCGAAAGGAGTATGCGTACAGTACGATAAATGTCCTGCCGGAATATACACATACATTGTCTGTTCTGGAAGAGACCGGATATCCGATTACCCTGGATGACATTAAAATAAAAAAAGCAACAGTCCAATATTATGGAAAGGAAAAAGAAAAAACAGCAGTGTATGAAAAGGCGGAAGAACTGCAGAAATTAAAAGATGCTGCGGTTCCTGCGGGAGGCTTTTATTCATGGCTGGAATGTGAAGAGGATGTCAGCGTGATCTTTCAGACAGAACAGGGATATGAGTTTTATGTACGGCTTTTAAAGAATAAAATTCCTGATTTTGTACAAAAAGATTCAGAGGAAGAAAAGGTATCTGTGATCGGTGGTGCAGACGGTCCCACATCTATTATTATAAAACCCAGAGAGGAAGATCAGACAGATGAGTAAAACAGTACGACTTGATAAGTTTCTGGCAGATGCAGGCAAAGGTACAAGGAGTGAAGTGAAAAAATACATCCAGAAAGGCCTGGCGGAGATTAACGGGCAGACCGTGAAAAAACCGGAACAGAAAGTTGGACCGGAGGACAGAGTTCTTTTTAAAGGAGAGGAAATTGCCAGAGAACCGGAGCATGTGTATTATCTTTTGCATAAGCCGGCGGGATATGTATCGGCAACAGAGGATAAGCGGGACAGGACAGTAATGGAGCTGATCCCTTCTGCCAGAAAAGGTCTTTTTCCGGCGGGGCGTCTGGATAAGGATACAGAAGGGCTTCTTCTGATCACAGATGACGGGGCGCTGGCTCATGAACTTCTTTCTCCTGCCCGTTACGTAGAAAAAACCTATTTTGTCAGAACAGAAGGACAGGTGACAGAGGAGGATAAAGAAAGACTGGAGCAGGGAATTGATATCGGGGAAAAGCGCCAGACACTTCCTGCAAAGGTGAAGCTTCTGGAAAAAGAGGATATCTCAGAAGAAGGAGTTATGCGTCATGTGCGCCCGGAAACTCTTCCAGAGGTATATACAGAACTTCTTCTTACCATCAGCGAGGGAAAATTCCATCAGGTAAAAAGGATGATGGAAGCGGTGGGCAAACCTGTGATCTATCTGAAACGAATATCCATGGGACCTCTTACTCTTCCGGAAGATCTGAAAAAGGGAGAATGCCGTCTTCTTACAGAGGAAGAAATCCGAAAATTAAAAGACGCAGGAAGAACTTCAGATGAAAAATCTGAGAAATGTTGAAAATACAGGAAAAAACAATGAAAACCCTCTTTACATGGAGGGTTTTCTTATGCTATAATTCAGAAGTTGCAAAATAAACACGCGTGGAGATTCCGATGGATGGTGCCCATACGGTGTGACGGCGGGTCCTGATAGAAAATGATCTGCGCGGAAGAAATCAACCAAAAAGGAGAAAAAACATGAGCGTTATTTCAATGAAACAGCTTTTGGAAGCAGGTGTTCATTTCGGACATCAGACAAGAAGATGGAACCCTAAAATGGCTCCGTACATCTACACAGAGAGAAACGGTATCTACATCATCGACCTTCAGCAGTCTGTAGGTATGGTTGACGATGCATACAATGCAATCGCTGACATCGTAGCAAACGGCGGAAACATCCTTTTCGTAGGAACAAAGAAACAGGCTCAGGACGCTATCAAAGTTGAGGCAGAGCGCTGCGGACAGTTCTATGTAAACGAGAGATGGCTTGGCGGTATGCTTACAAACTTCAAGACAATCCAGAGCCGTATTGCAAGACTGAAAGAGATCGAGGCTATGGAGGCTGACGGAACATTTGACGTGCTTCCTAAGAAAGAAGTTATTGAGTTAAGAAAAGAGCTTACAAAGCTGCAGAAAAACCTTGGCGGTATCAAAGAGATGAAACGTCTTCCGGACGCTATCTTTATCGTTGACCCGAAAAAAGAGAGAATCTGCGTACAGGAAGCTCATACATTAGGTATTCCGCTGATCGGTATCTGTGATACAAACTGCGATCCGGAAGAACTTGACTATGTAATCCCGGGTAACGACGACGCTATCCGTGCTGTAAAACTGATCGTTTCCAAGATGGCAGACGCTGTTATCGAGGCTAATCAGGGTACAGCAGAGGCTGACGGCGAGATCGAGGCAGAGTCTGAGGAATTCGCTGAGACAGTAGAAGAGTAATTTTATCATATTAAATTATTCAGGAGGAAATAGAGATGGCTATTACAGCAGCACAGGTAAAAGAATTAAGAGAACTGACCGGCGCCGGAATGATGGACTGTAAGAAAGCTCTTACAGCTACAGAAGGCGATATGGATAAAGCAGTAGAGTTCCTTCGTGAAAAAGGACTTGCAACTGCTCAGAAGAAAGCAAGCCGTGTAGCAGCAGAGGGTCTTTGCAAGACTGTTGTTGCAGAGGATGCTAAGAGCGCAGTTGTTGTTGAGGTTAACGCAGAGACTGACTTCGTAGCAAAGAATGAGAAATTCCAGAACTACGTTGCAGACGTTGCTGCACAGGCACTTACAACTACAGCAGCAGACATCGACGCTTTCCTTGCAGAGCCATGGGCACTGAGCAGTGATCAGACTGTAAAAGAAGCTCTTGCAGCTCAGATCGCAGTAATCGGCGAGAACATGAACATCAGAAGATTCGCTCAGGTAAAAGAAGAGAACGGATTCGTTGCTTCCTACACACATATGGGCGGAAAGATCGGCGTTCTTGTTGACGTTGAGACAGACGTTGTAAACGATGCTGTAAAAGAGATGGCTAAGAACGTTGCAATGCAGATTGCAGCTCTGAAACCTCAGTACACAAGCGACAGCGAAGTAAGCGCTGATTACCTTGCACATGAGAGAGAAATCCTTATGGCTCAGATCATGAACGATCCGAAAGAGTCTCAGAAACCTGAGAAGGTTATCAAAGGAATGATCGAAGGACGTATTAAGAAAGAACTGAAAGAGATCTGCCTTCTTGACCAGACTTACGTTAAAGCAGAGGATGGAAAACAGTCTGTTGCTAAATACGTAGAGCAGGTTGCAAAAGAGAATGGCGCTAAGATCACAATCAAAGGTTTTGTTCGTTTCGAGACCGGCGAAGGAATCGAGAAGAAGGAAGAAGACTTTGCAGCAGAAGTTGCAGCTCAGATGGGAAACTAAGCGAATTTTTCAATTAAATTAAGGTTAAAATTGTAAAGGCTCCAAAAGCCTTATAAACACAAGCATTTTCCAGTGGTTATAAGGTTTTCGGGGCCTTTTTCTTATGAAAAAGAAAAAGCGGAAATACCGTCAGGCACCGCTGAAAATCGTCTAAAATCACTTCAAATTGAGTATTACTCAAAGAGTATGTTGAGTAAAATGAGTATTCACAATCTTCGGCGAAGTTTACTCAAATTATCCAGGATTCTTAAAATTACCCAACTTCAAATCAATAATAAATTTATAGGAGGTCATGATTATGACGAATACAGCGTTAGGTGCAAAAAAAGAAAAGGTTACTCACACAATTACTTTTAAAAACAAGGAACACGAAAAATTCTACTTTGAGTATCTGTCTAAGTGCAGATACCAGGATGCATATCACAAAGCATTGGTTTATTGCTTGGGAATTGACAGAGACACGAGAAACAATGTGGACAGAATTTACGATTTTAAAACAGGTCTGGTGAAAACAGAGTGCCTGTGTGAAGGATGGCAGACAAGCGGCAGCGTCAGAATTGTAAGGATGGCGTTCAATCTGTATTGCAATGGGACTCCAAGCGTGGGGGACTCCAAGGATGCCGATGACCAGTTGTCTGAGTGTAGAAAATACACGGTGGAAGAGTTGTTTTGCTGCGGATATGCAAGATATTTTTGGGAAGCAGTTAAAATCCGGTATCCGGAATACTGTTTCTATCAGGATTGGGAGGATTTGTATGCTGAAAATTAGGCTTCAAGGAACAACAAATGATATTAAATGGTTCAGAAAAATCCTGGAAAGGGATAAACGAATCGAAGTATTGCAGTTTTCCGAGCCTTTTGCCAATAAAGGAACAAAAAAATACTTTCGTGTATATGCAGAAGTAGAAAAGAACAGACAGTAGGAGGATAAAAGTGATGTGTAGAGTAATTGCAGTGGCAAACCAAAAAGGAGGCTGTGGAAAAACAGCCACGAGTATCAATTTAGGCGTTGGCCTGGTAAAACAGGGCCAGCGGGTGTTGGCAATAGATTTAGATCCCCAGGGGCATTTGACCCTGGGCCTGGGATTCCCTAAGAATCTCCGTGTGACCCTAAAGAACATGATGGAAAATATCATCATGGGGATTGAGTTCGATCCCAGGGAGGCAATTCTCCACCATGCGGAGGGACTTGACGTGGTTCCTTCCAATAAGCTGCTGACAGGGATGGATATGTCACTAATTTCCGTGGAAGAGAGGGAAATGGTGTTAAAAGAATACCTGGATTTACTGCGGGATGAGTATGACTATATTTTGATTGACTGTATGCCATCTTTAGGAATGCTGACCATTAATGCCATGACTGCGGCGGACAGTGTTTTGATTCCTATGCAGCCCCAGTTTTATGCAGCAGACGGACTGACAGAGCTTTTAAAGGTCATTAAAGGCATCAAACAGCGGTTTAATCCAGAGCTTGCCATAGAGGGGATTTTGTTTACCATGGATGCCAGCCGGTATAATAACGCAAAGCGGAATAAACAGGCCGTCAAAAGTGCATATGGGGAGCAGATGTACATTTTTGAGAACAGTATCCCACGTTCGGAGGCGATTGCCGAGATTGCTTCTGAGGGTGTCAGTATCTTTGCTTACGATAAACGGGGCAAAGGGGCAGCCAGTTATGGGAAACTGGCGGAGGAGGTGCTGCATCGTGCGTAAACCAAAGAAAGAGATTCAGCTCACTTCTTATGATGAATTACTGGGGATTGACGAAACCGTTGATCCCCGGATGGACAAGGTGATAGATGTACCGCTGACAGATTTATATTCATTTCAGAACCACCCCTTTAAAGTGCTGGATGATGAAAAGATGGAAGAGACTGCAGAGAGTATCCGCAATTATGGTGTTTTAAATCCTGGTCTGGTAAGACCGAGGGCTGGGGGCGGATATGAACTGGTGGCAGGGCATCGGAGGAAACGGGGCTGTGAATTAGCCGGGAAAGACACCATGCCGGTTCTGGTGCGGAATTATACGGATGATGAAGCCGTGGTCATTATGGTAGATTCCAACATTCAAAGGGAGAATATTCTGCCCAGTGAAAAAGCTTTTGCCTATAAGATGAAAATGGAGGCATTAAAGCATCAGGGAATAAAAAGCACAGATGGCACGGATACGGCGGAACTGGTGGGAAAAGAGGCAGGAGACAGCGGAAGAAAGGTACAGAGATATATCCGCCTGACTAAACTTTTGCCGGAACTGCTGGAGCTGGTGGATGTTGGAAAAATAAAGATTTTGCCGGCGGTCAGCCTTTCCTATTTGCCGGATGAAGAACAGCTATGGGTACTAAAGTGTATTACTGAAAACAGTGTAACAGTCAGCGGAACGATGGCAGAAACATTAAAAAAGCACAGTGCGGAGGGAAAACTGACAGAACTGGCGGTGGAGTTGATCTTGCATGAGGATAAAAAAGACATGGAAAAGGTCACGCTACCAAGAACAAAAATCAACCAGTATTTTCCGAAAGAGTACAGCCGGCAACAGATCGAGCAGGTCATCTTTGAACTGCTGGAAGGCTGGAAGAAACGTCATTAAGAAGGGAAGGAGGTAAAGCAAAATGGCAAAGAAACAACTGGAATTTGATTATTTTCACGACTATGAATCGGAGCAGTTTGCTTTTTACCGTATCCCGAAAGTGCTGTTCACGGATGATTATTTCCGGAATCTGTCCAGTGACGCAAAGGTGCTTTATGGGCTGATGTTAGACCGGATGGCATTGTCCATCCGGAACCGCTGGGTAGACGATGAAGGGAAAGTGTATATTATCTTCACTGTGGAGCAGGTCATACAGTATATGAACTGCGGCAGGGATAAAGGCATGAAAATAATGGCGGAACTGGACTGCAAAAAGGGGATCGGTTTAATTGAACGGGTAAAGCAGGGCTTTGGAAAGCCAGATCTTATTTATGTAAAAAGTTTTGTGATAAAAAGAGAATTGGAGCCGGAGAAGGAGCTGGAAAAAGAGGTCACAGAACCGCAGGAAAGCATACCGGAATCCCAGGGGGATTTTGTGGAATCCATAGAGGTCGGAGATACCGACTTCACGTGGTCGGAAAAACCGACTTCATGGGGTCGGGAAAGCCGACTTCACGTGGTCGGAAAAACCGACTTATCAGAGTCGGAAAAGCCGACTTATCGAGGTCGGGAAAACCGAAGTTCAGAGGTCGGAAAAACCGACCCTAATAATACTGATATTAACAATACTGATTTTAGTGAGACCAATCTTATCAATCTATCCAGGGAAGAAACTCAGGAAAAAGCGGATAAGATAGATGGGATGACGGTCATACAGGCATATACAGACATTGTGAAAAGCAATATTGACTACGAGGTATTGTGCCGGGATTACTGTCCAAGGGATAAAGACTATATCGACGAGATTGTACAACTGCTTGTAGAAACCATCAGTGTGAAGCGGGAGTCTCTGGTGATCAACGGTGCGGAATACCCATATGAGTTCGTGAAAAGTAAACTTCTGAAAATCGATTCGGCCCATGTGCAGTATGTCCTGGAACGTATGCATGAAACAACCACAAAAATCCGCAATGTCAGGGCTTATCTGTTGGTCTGCCTGTTCAATGCCCCGTCTACCATCAACAGCTATTACCGGGCGGAGGTTAATCACGATTTGTATGGAGGTGGCAATATATGAGGAAAAGGGAAATTTTAACAAAGGTAATTATGCCTGTAGGGATGATACTTCTGCTTGCAGTTATCTTCCGGCCTTTCTGCATGATACAGGAAAAACTGGACTGGCGGCTTCTGGTACTTCTCATGGGGATACCATTTGGGGTACATAAGATGTGCTTGTGGCTGGTTCCCAGTGGAATGGGGATCAGCGGAACCGTCGGTATGGTTGCATTTAATCTGCTGATCGGAGGTGTCATTGGAAGTGTGGTTATGTTCTGGCGTCTTTTGGTGGCGGCATTCACTTTGGTAAGAGGATTTGTGTCAGGAGCTTTGTGGCTGCTGGGCGCACGGTAGGAGAGAAACAAAAGGAGTGGAGGAGAAGCATGGCAAAAAGGTATTGGAATATTTTTATCATGAAGGGCTGATGCCCAGGGAAATGTGCTGCCCCAGGCGGCAGGAATATAGGGATGCCTTAGAATTATGTGAAACGGCGGAGAGGGAGTTGAAAGAACATCTCACCCCGGAATTTGCAGGACTTTTGGAAGATTATAAAGCAAATCTGATAAGGATATCCGCTTTAGAAAATGAAGCACACTTTGTCCAGGGGATGGCGCTGGGAATCCGGATGACCTCGGAGGCATTTATCCTGGAGGAAGAAAAAACAGAAGAATGATTTTGGGAAGAGCAGCCGAAGAACCGGTTGCTTTTTCTATTTGTTTCCATACGGGAGGGATATAACAGATGGAACTTTTGATGTTGGGGCTGCTTATTATTATCGGCCTTGTGATGTTGCTCCTTTTATCTGGCAGTGAAATATCTGGATGAAGAAATGAACGGTTCCAGACATGGCGGGAACTTCCCGACAACTTGTCGGGAGTCTGGCAGGAGAAAACTCAAACAAAGATCAGGAAAGGATGGAAGATAGAAATGGAATTGGCAGAACAGCTCAGGTATTTTCGGAGCCGGAGTGGATGCACCCAGGAAGAGCTTGCAGAGCGTACCGGAATCCATGCGAACACGCTGCGCAAATATGAGGCAGGGCAGAGAAAACCAAAGATCGGGCAGCTAAAACGGATAGCGGATGGCCTGGGGATCAGTGTGATCGAGTTTCTTGACATAGAGATAGAAAATGAGGCAGATCTGGTTGCGGTGCTGAAAAAGGTAAGCCCATTTTTTAAGTGGGATGCGATGGCCGGAGTGCTTGAGGGAAAGGAGCGGCAATGATCCTGATTTCGATTTTTATATTACAGGTGGTGTGTCTGCTGTTTTTTTATCCCCTTTTGGTAGTGGGAAAGCAGGCAGATGAGGAAATGCGGCTGCTATTTGACCAGAAAATACAGGCAGAACAGGAGAATGAGGAGGGACCCGGTATGGAATCACAAAGAGATGTACGAAGAATGATCGAGAAAGAAATTGAAAAGGGGAGTGTGCCGGTACGGTTTGCAGGCATGGGATTTACGGATGACACTTACCATCTGGTGGAATGCCAGGCAAAAATGAATCAGCTTCTGGATTATTTTTTTCGTAACGGGGAGTTTTCAGCCCTGGCGGATAAACAGGTGAAAAGTAATGTGTATATGGATGGAGCAGGGAGAAAGCCAGAGTTCCGTCCGGCAAAATCGGATAGGGACAGAAGGCTCCTGGAAGAGGCTGCAAAGCGGTGGATCAAGAAAAAACATCCAAGGTTTGACGGGGATGTATACGTGGAAAATGTACGCTGTTTTTTAGAATTTCCAGAGGAAGAAAAAGAAAAGCGGAAATGTGTGGTAAGCGGTGAAGAAACGACAGCACTGATCTTCCGGAAAAAGCACTTGATGGGACTGTATCTGCAGTGCCTGATGCACCGGAAAGAGGTCATGCAGGAGGTTCCCCGGTTGGAGGGATTTTCCGAAGTATGTAACCGGATTTACCAGCTGCAGGATGTGGAGGTATTGTTTCAGTGTATGCTGTTTGACCAGATGGAATGGGAAGGCGGGAAACTGTATGGCCATTTTAGCACGGTGTATCTGCTGAAAGAATCCTGACGGAGAGCAAAAATAAGGGTGACATCGTATTTGGAAAGAGGTAAAATAAAGTATCAGAAGTTGGAGGAAGTGGATGTGAATCAAAAGGAACTGGCTGGCCTGGTGCATCATTCCATGTATCAGCAGTGGAAGAAACGTGGATATGCAGCGCCTGTAGATACACTGATGGACTGTAATGTTTTATCTCAAAAAGATTACGAGGACTGGCGGTTTGGAAAGATACCGTATCTTGAGAAATGCTGCACCGCCAATCTTGGGAAACTTTCTTTTATCCTGCATGAAATGAGGGTGTATGCGAAGAAACGTGGTTGGAAACCGTCTTTTTGCTATTATAAGCAGTGGGGTGTGAAGATGAAAAACGGGCAGGGACATAAGCCGACCGTACCGCTGCGGTTTAGCAAAACCGGGAAGGAAGAGATTGAAAAATGGTATGCGACGCATTTCGTGGATGAAGAGAAGATACAGGAGCTGAGAATTTGAGTCTATAGAGGAGAATATCATATGAGAGAAAAGAGTGGGTTAGATACACATCAAATGTTTAAACAGGCTTGTGCTTTTTCTGATTGTGCAAGATGTTGTGAAGTAGAGCCTAATGATATTATTGAATATAGATTTAATTCTCATACTGTGGCAGGTATTGTTAATTCTGCTTTTGCTTGCGAGGTATTTATTAAAACACTTTTAGTTATTCATGGTGTATCTGTCAATGAAATGAGAGGGAAAAAAACACGCGATGGTCATGAATTGAAAAGATTATGGGAATTATTCAAAAAAAAGGATTGTAAAACTGCGACATTAGTTGAGCTACAAATGCAAGAGATTTTTAATTCCAATAATAAGAGTATGTTTTATGACTTACTAGATAGTATTTCTAATGCTTTCGAGTATTGGCGTTATATATATGAAAAGGACGATGGAAATACTAATATCAATTTTCTGAGAACTTTCAGATTATTACTAAGGGAAGTGTGTTGTGAGCAATTATATGATAAATCTTGGGAAGAGTTTATTGAAAAAAAAGAATAATGATTAATATTACAAAGCAAGGAGAAGCAAGACAAATTTCAGTTGAATTTACGGAGGAAAAAGCAGTGAGCAGGAAATATGCAAATTGTGGCGAAAAAGGAAGGCACAAGAGAATGGCTCCGTATTACTGGAATTGCGAAGGAGTGCCAGGATATTTCTCTGAAACAAAGGTTTATGGATGAATACCCGGTTTTAGTATCCCATTATAGTTCTGCGGATTCGGAACATTTTTTGATGTTTCAAATTACGATAACTAAGACAGAGTTCAAATAAAAAACAACAATTACATACCGTTTTAAGCAGCCGCTTGGTTCAAATGTTAAAAACTTGAATCAGTCGGCTTTTTTATTTTTAGAAAGAACTTCCCGACAAGCTGTCGGGAGGTGGGAAGGAGCCGCCTATGAAGAAAAGATATGTGTATCATCTGCTGATACCGCCGTAAATACCATCAGCAGACAGAAAGGAGGTTATGCACATTGGAGGAAGAAGTAACTCAAAAAACGATTGCTTTATCTGTGAAAGCAACTAAAGTCACGGCAGATGTTCTGCGGGGAATGTTGCGGAAATATCTGGCACAGCAGAAGCATACAGGCAGGAACCCGTACAAAAGAGGAAAGCAGACGTACAGCCAGTTGAAAAAGCAGGGTGTAGGGTTAAGCCATATTGATATTACGGACGAGAATATCAAATCTTTTGAACGGGTGGCAAAGAAGTACAAGATTGATTTTGCCATGGAAAAGGAGAATACCAGAAAATCACCGCCCACATATTATGTGTTCTTCAAAGCACCGGATGAGGACACCATGAATCTGGCTTTTAAAAAATATGTTGGAAAGCAGATGAAGAAAAAAGACAAGCCCTCCATTATGGAGAAACTGGAACATTTCAAAGATGTGGTGACAAAGGGAATGAACCGGGAACGCTCCAGAGAACATCAAAAGGATCGGGGGCAGAGCTTATGATGAGAAAAACAGTAAAAAAGAAAGCCCACCCGATGAGGGCATCTCCGGTGAAAAAGGCGGGCTTGCAAAAGACGTTTCTGCCGCCAGACAGTATTCCTAGAAAGATAGCGGCGGACGTAAAGCAGTTCTTCCAGGATAAACTTTCCGCTCTGCAGCGCACAGACAAGAAAAAGCTGCTTCTCCTGAACTTTCCATATGTCTTATTTGCCTATTTTTTCAATAAGATATGCTGGCTATATCGGGTAAGCGTGGGGGAAAGCGCCTGGGACAAGTTTATAGCAACTCTGAATTACTTTGAGCGGGCCTTTGAAAGCCCCCTGCCCAGTTTCCATTACCAGGATTTGTGCTATGGTATTTTGGGAGGTGTTGCGGTCAGGCTGATCGTTTATTACCGGGCAAAAAATGCAAAGAAATACCGGCAGGGTGTGGAGTATGGCTCCGCCAGATGGGGAACAGAAAAAGATATACAGCCTTACGTTGATCCGGTGTTTGAAAACAATATTCTGCTGACAGAAACGGAACGGCTTATGATGTCCGGCAGACCAAAGGAGCCGAAGTATGCCAGAAATAAAAATATTCTGGTGATCGGTGGTTCCGGTTCCGGCAAGACCCGGTTTTTTGTTAAACCGAATATTATGCAGATGCATTCCAGCTATGTGGTCACTGATCCGAAAGGTACGGTACTCATTGAGGTTGGGAAACTGCTGGCAAAAGGGCCGCCGGTCACAGATGAGAACGGAAAATTAGTGCGGGATAAAAAGGGAAAGGTGGTCCATGAACCTTATAAAATCAAGGTATTAAACACCATCAATTTCAAAAAATCCATGCACTATAACCCTTTTGTGTATATCCGCAGCGAGAAAGATATTCTCAAGCTGGTGACCACCATCATCGCAAATACCAAAGGGGAAGGCCAGCAGTCCGGAGAAGATTTCTGGGTGAAAGCTGAAAAGCTGTATTATTGTGCGCTGATCGGCTACATCTGGTATGAAGGAAGGGAGGAAGAAAAGAACTTTAACACGCTTCTGGCTTTGATCAACGCATCAGAGGCCAGGGAAGATGATGAAAATTTTAAGAACCCGGTGGACTTGATGTTTGAGGAATTGGAAGAAAAGAATCCGGAGCATTTTGCAGTCAGACAGTACAAAAAATATAAACTGGCTGCCGGAAAGACAGCAAAATCCATCCTTATTTCCTGTGGTGCCAGATTAGCACCATTTGATATTAAGGAGCTGCGGGAGCTTATGAGTTATGACGAATTGGAGCTGGATTTACTGGGAGACCGCAAGACAGCTTTGTTTGTCATCATCTCCGATACGGATGATACGTTCAACTTTATCGTATCAATCATGTACACCCAGCTATTTAACTTGCTGTGTGACCGTGCGGATGATGTGTATGACGGAAGGCTGCCGATCCATGTTCGCTGTTTACTCGATGAGTTTGCGAACATTGGCCAGATTCCCAAATTTGAAAAACTCATCGCCACTATCCGGAGCAGGGAGATCTCTGCCTCGATCATTCTGCAGTCTAAGAGCCAGTTAAAGGCCATTTATAAAGATAACGCCGACACCATTGAGGGGAACTGTGATTCCACTCTTTTTTTAGGTGGAAAAGAAAAGACCACCTTAAAAGAAATGGCGGAAATTTTAGGAAAGGAGACCATAGACCTTTACAATACCTCGGATACCAGAGGTTCCCAGCGTTCTTACGGACTGAACTACCAGAAAACAGGAAAGGAGCTGATGAGCCAGGATGAGATTGCGGTCATGGATGGCGGGAAATGCATTATGCAGCTTCGTGGTGTCAGACCATTTTTTTCGGATAAGTTTGACATCTGCAAGCACAAGAACTATAAGTACCTGTCAGACTATGATAAAAAGAATCGTTTTGATATTGAAAAATATCTGAATACGGAGCTTGTATTAAAACCGGAAGATCCGGTGGAAGTTTATGAAATGTAACTGGCAAACAGACAACTTCCCGACAAGTTGTCGCAAAGTAAGGGAGAGAATCATGGATAATTGGAAAGGATACAGCCGCTACCCCATCGTCGAAAATGAAAGCAGCGGCTGCGTCTGTGTCGGATTTTCCAAGAGGAAAATCCTTCTTTTATCCTAGCACAAAAGGCGGGATTTTCACAGCGTTTTTCTTCCCTTTCTCTGAAAAAGAAAGGATAAAGGTATACACAAATGAGTTTTTTTACAACAGCGATTACAACATTAAAAACATTGGTCTGCGCTATTGGAGCCGGACTTGCGGCCTGGGGTGTGATTAACCTTTTAGAAGGATATGGGAATGATAACCCTGGCGCAAAATCACAAGGGATCAAGCAACTTATGGCCGGCGGCGGTATCGTGCTGATTGGAATGAATCTCATTCCGCAGCTTTCCACGCTGTTCTCATAAGCCATGGGCAGTATCATTGATAAAATCACAGAGTTCATAAAGGAATTGCTGACCGGGTGGATTACTTCTAACCTGGACACCATGTTTACAGACGTAAATGAAAAAGTAGGTACCATTGCCACAGAAGTAAGCAGGACACCCCAAAGTTGGAACAGTGGCATTTTTTCGATGATTAAGGAATTATCTGATAATGTCATTGTCCCCATTGCGGGGATGATCATCACGTTTGTACTGTGTTATGAGTTGATTTCCATGATCATGGAGAAAAACAACATGCACGACACAGACACGTTCATGTTCTTCAAATATATCTTTAAGATGTGGGTGGCCGTGTATCTGGTCACCCATACCTTTGATATTGCCATGGCGGTGTTTGATGTGGCAAACCATGTGGTCACGGGAGCTGGAGGTATTATCAGCGGTTCGGCTTCGATAGATGTGGCAGATGCGCTAAAGACCATTCTGGAAAACGGAGTGGGGGATATGGGTATCGGGGAGCTTTTAGGGCTTGGTCTGGAGACGATGATCGTCAGCCTGTGCATGAAAATCATATCTGTCCTCATTACCGTCATTTTATATGGACGTATGATTGAAATTTACCTTTATGTCTCTGTTTCACCGATTCCGTTTGCTACCTTTACCAACCGGGAATGGGGCAGTATCGGAAATAACTACGTGAAAGCGCTGCTGGCGTTAGGTTTCCAGGGATTCTTCATGATGGTCTGCGTGGCGATCTATGCGGTACTGGTCAATACCATTACTGTAGCGGAGAACATTCACACAGCCATCTGGTCTGTGGCGGCTTATACGGTAATTTTATGTTTTAGCTTGTTCAAGACAGGTTCATTATCAAAATCTATTTTTAATGCACATTAGGAGGCGGATATGGAGCCGACGGAAAGGAGGCAGTAATGGCATATGTACCAGTGCCGAAAGATTTGTCGAAGATCAAGACAAAGGTGGCACTTAATTTAACGAAAAGACAGTTGATCTGTTTTTCCCTTGCGGGAATCTGCGGAATACCGATTTATTTTTTAACAAAGACAGGCCTGGGAACGGATGTGGCGGCAACACTGATGGTCATCGTGATGCTGCCCTTTTTCTTTTTAGCCATGTATGAAAAAGATGGGTTTCCCGCAGAAAAACTTCTGTATCACATCATCCGGCAGAGATTTTTACGTCCCGGTATCCGGGTATACCGTTCCACAGATCTGTATGAACGGGTGATGGAGCAGGACAGACTTGAGAAAGAAGGTGCAAAACTTGAAAAAAAGGCAAAAAAAGCCAGAGAAAAGAGGAATCCGTTCCGGTTCTTTAAAAAACCAGCCCGTAAAAAATAAAATCAGGCGGGAAGTGGGGGCAGGTCTCACCAGAGAAGAACGGAAGCGGTTAAAAGAACTGCAGTCGTTAAAGGCGCAGCAGAAGAAAAAGAAAAAAGTGGATACGGCCCAGGACACGATCCCCTATAAGGAAATGTACCGGGATGGGATCTGCCGGATGGAGGATAACCACTATTCTAAGACCATCCAATTTTATGATATTAACTATCAGCTTGCCCAGAATGAAGACAAGACAGCAATTTTTGAGAATTACTGTGAGTTCTTAAACTACTTTGACAGTTCGGTGCAATTTCAGATTTCCTTTTTGAATCAGCAGGTAAACTTTGAGGAGTATGCAAAGACGATTGATATTCCACCCCAGAATGACAGTTTTGATGACATCCGCAAAGAGTATGGGGATATGCTGAAAATGCAGCTTGCAAAGGGAAACAACGGGCTGGTGAAAACAAAATATATTACGTTTACCATCAAGGCGGAGAACTTAAAAGCGGCAAAGGCAAGGCTTGAAAGGATTGAGGCTGGAATCTTAAATAACTTCAAAGTCCTTGGGGCTATGGCGAAACCCTTAAACGGTGTGCAGCGCTTAAAAATCTTCCATGACATTTTCAACATGGATACGAAGGAACCGTTCCGTTTCCGCTATGACATGGTGGCAAAGACCGGGCTTGGGACGAAAGATTTCATTGCGCCTACGGGATTTGATTTCCGCAGTGACAACGCATTCCGGATGGGACAGACTTATGGCTGT
>URWL01000004.1 GCA_900551465.1 uncultured Blautia sp.
AGTAAAAAGCTATTGAAAACAGATGAGAACTTTTTTTATAGCATAACAACAATAATAGCCAAGCATGGATACATATCCAGGTTTGGCTATTATTGTTGTTATTTATTTCTTTTTAAAATGATAAATCAAAATTCCTGCTACTGCTATCACTGCAGCTGCTGCTATCCACCAAAAAGGTGTTGGAATCAAAGAATTTGCTTCCTCCGATGATGCAGAAACAAAAACTTCTTTTTCCTCAGCTTCAGGAGTCTCTGTAGCTGTCAGTGTTTCTGTGGCTTCAGGCGTTGCTGTTGCCGTCGGTGCTTCTGTGGCTTCAGGTGTTGCTGTTGCTGTCGGTGCTTCCGTGGCTTCAGGCGTTGCTGTTGCTGTTGGCGCTTCCGTGGTCTCAGGCATTGCTGTTGTCATCGGTGCTTCCGTAGCCTCAGGAGTCTTGGAAAGCTCTGCTTCCTCTGTTGTGATCATAGTAACAAATTCTTTTTTTGAATCTGTATCATTTTCTGAGAATTCTCCTCTTTTTCTGGCTGCTTCTTCTGTATCATCCAGATTGATCCAGCCCTGTTTTCCGTCTACGGTTGTCACTCCCCAATGACTGCCGTCTACCAGTTCCGCATCCTGAGTGATATGAAGGGATTCTCCATTTTTTATATCACGTACTCCCGGAACTTCTCCATATTTTTCTCCGGGACCCTGATAAAGTTTCTGCGTTCCCTCACTGGTATATGCCTTTACATCGTAATCCGCATTGTAGTCTACATGATCGCGTCCTGCAATATAGAGTTCAGAATCAATTGCTTCCTTTCTGGACTGAGCAGGACGGCAGTCATCCAGAGGAACATATCCGTACATCCCATGATACTGTACATATCCCCAGGTTCGTGAATGAGCTGTATCCTCCACTTCTCCTTCGATATGCAGGGCTGTTCCGTTAGAAATCAGTTCTTCGTTTAACTTTGAAGACTCCAGATCAGGATGCGCATAAATGTCTATACCACCCTGTTTCGATTCTACAATCATGTAATAATCTGTTTTAATATCAGGCTCTGTCTTTTTATCCGATATATCTGCCCATACGTTCACAGAAAAAAACATGCACATCAACGCGATCAGCCATATCATTCCTGTTTTTTTCATTTTTCTACGCTCCCCTTAGTTTTTTATGTAGGTTTTCTGTCTTTTATCATAGCACAGTTTTTCTTGTTTGGTAATCCCTATTTGTTCTGTTTTTTTCCTGCTGTTTTTACATAAAAAGACAATTTTCCTTATTTTTTCTGCTTCCACCATGGAAATTCCCGATTCAGCCATTTTTCACAAAGACTGCTCCACTCTCCACAGGCTCTCACAATCCCTCTTCCGTCAGGATTTGCTGTAAGTTCATTTCCAAGTCCTACACCATGAATTCCCTCCGGAAAAAGATGATATTCCACAGGAACTCCATGTTTTACCATAGATCTGACAAAGCTTATAGAATTTTCCGGATGCACTGTTGTATCCTCAAATGTATGCCAGATAAACGTTCTGGGAGTATCCTGATCCACCTGATTCTCTAAAGACATTTTTTCTCTTAATTCCTCATAGCGTTTTCCCAAAAGGTTCTGAAAGCTTTCCTGATGACCATACTGATCGGAAGTGATCACCGGATAACTGAGTATCATTCCATTGGGACGTATTTCGTCTGCACTGACCTTTAATTCTTCCGTAATCTCTCCCTTATTCCAGAATACTCCCAGGGATGCTGCCAAATGTCCTCCTGCTGAAAATCCCATAACAAGGATCTTTTCCGGATCGATCAGCCACCGGTCACTGCCTTTTCTTAGAATACTTACTGCTTTTGCAAGCTGATGAAGAGCTGCTGGATAAACTGCAGGTGCAACGCTGTAACGAAGAACTACTGTGTGATATCCCATGCTCATAAACTTTACTGCAACAGCTTCTGCTTCTCTGTCTGAAGTCATCCGGTATGCTCCTCCGGGACAGATCAGTATCACCGGGCGCAGCTGTCCCGGATAAAGTTCCTGTGATTCTTCCCAAAAATATGTCATCATATAAGCTTCATTCTGCTTATTTCTTTCTGGTTCAATTGTAATTTTTTCATGCAGCATATTTGTTTTCGATATCTCCTTCCTAATAAAAATTACTATGCACTATTATTTTACCATAAGAACCTTTTACAGCACAGTCTGTTTCTTTTCTGAAAATACTGTCCATGTTTGTTTCTGTAACCAAAGTTCCCGGCAGCCCTATGTACATCAATGCTATTTCCCTTGTAAACTTTCTATTCAATTGTTATAATAGTAACAATCTATAATAACGAAAGGAAAACATCTGTTTTGAAAACACTTATACTCAATGGTTCTCCTCGAAAAAACGGAGATACTGTAAGTCTTTTAAAAATTTTGAAGAAAAATCTCCAGGGAGAGATCAAAGTCGTTGATGCCTATTACTGTAACGTTGCCCCCTGTATAGACTGCCGCTACTGCTGGAAAAATCCCGGCTGCTGTGTAAAAGATGAAATGCAGGAGATTTATTCCTACATTGAAGAATGTGATAATGTTCTTATTGCTTCACCTATTTATTTTTCAGAGCTGACCGGAAAACTTCTGGATCTTGGAAGCCGTCTGCAGACATATTTCAGTGCAAAGTTTTTCAGAAACGATATGCCTATAACAAAAGAAAAAAAATCCGCAGTACTTTTAGTTGGCGGAGGCAAAGGCAGCATGGAAAAAGCCTTCGATACTGCCCAAATTCTTCTCCGGGATATCAAAGCCACAAATCTCTTTCCACTGATTTCTTTCCATGGAACCGATGATTCCGTTGTGGCAGAGGATCCTGAAATACTGAAAAAGCTGGATGAACTGTGCGATTTTTTTAACTCCTGATGCCTTCATAATCAAACATGGGAATAAAGCTTTCTTCCGCAGTTTTTCCATCCTGGATAAAAGCATTTTCTATTCCCAGTTCAAGAGCATATGAAATAAGTCTCTGATATTCTCTTTCCGTCACTCTGCGATCCAGTTCCGGAAATTCCTTTTTTACCTGCGGAAGAGGAGTATACTGATTCATAAGACTTAAATATAACTGATTTCCGTATGTTTCATAAACATACTTTACCACTGCCCGGGCGTTCCGTACATGTCCGGGCAGTAAAAGATGCCTTACGATCACGCCTGATTGCATGATTCCATTCTCGTCAAATTTGGCTTCTCCTGTCTGATCCATCATTTCTTTCAATGCTGCCCGGGCAATTTCCGGATAATCGGGAGCCTTCGAATAACGAACAGCCGTTTCTTTTTCCATATATTTAAAATCTGTCAGATAAATATCCACAATCCCTTTCAGCGTTTTCAGTGTTTCCACTTTTTCGTAACCACTGCAATTATAAACAACCGGAAGCCTTAATCCCCGTTCTTTTGCTTTTCCAATTGCCCGGATAATTTCAGGCGTATAATGGGTAGGTGTTACCAGATTAATATTATGAGCGCCTTTTTCCTGAAGCTCCAGAAAAATATCTTTGAGACGCTCTTCACTGATTTCCATCCCTACCTCTGTACTGGCAATCTGATAATTCTGGCAATATACGCATCGAAGCGGACATCCGGAAAAAAACACTGTCCCGGAGCCTTTCTCTCCGGAAATACAGGGTTCCTCCCAAAAATGAAGCGCAGCCCGGGCTGCCAGCATATTTTTTCCTGATACTCCGCAGATACCGGATTTTCCATTTTCCCGGTCTGCACCGCACTGCCGCGGACAAAGATTACAATTGCTCACAATAGTCCTCCTTTTAATATAAAGAAGGAGCTATTGCTCCAGCAGAACTTTCTGCTTTTGCAACAGCCCCCATCTATCATGGCATTTTACAACAACCAATATGATAATTATTTGTAAAGCGGTCCGTAGTTCTTGCAAGCACGGAAATCAGCGCCTTCTTTGTCCATTCCGAATGCATTCCATGCTGCCGGACGGAAGATCTTCTCTTCCGGAACGTTATGCATGCAAACCGGAATTCTCAGCATAGAGCACATTGTGATAAGGTCTGCACCAATGTGTCCGTAGGAGATTGCACCGTGGTTAGCACCCCAGTTGTTCATTACACTGTAAGCATCCTTGAATGCGCCTTCTTTTCCATCGCATCTTGGAGCAAACCATGTGCATGGCCATGTATAGTCTGTACGTTTCCAGAGTGTATCAGAAACTTCTTCCGGAAGAGCTACTGTCCAGCCCTCTGCGATCTGAAGAACCGGTCCAAGACCTTTTACAAGGTTCAGACGGATCATAGTTGCAGGCATCTGGTCTTTTGTCTCAAATCTGGAAGAGAATCCGCCGCCACGGAAATATCCGTTGTCAGCTGCGTTCCATGTAGTAGCTTCCATGATTGCTTTCTGGTCTGCTTCTGTTACATCCCACCATTCTTTCATTACAGCATTGCCGTTCTCATCTTTAGCACCGCCGTTTGCATCCAGGCAGCATGCACCGGAGTTGATCAGATGGATGATACCGCCGTTCTCTTTTGCAACACCTTCAAGGTCATAATCTGTTACTCTCTTAACAGCATCCGGGCTCCAGTATGTACGAACGTCTGCAAACATCTGTGCACGGTTTGTAAGGAGTTTCATAAACAGCATTCCAAGACCGTTAAGTACGTCGTTCTCAGTAGCCAGGATATATGGCTCTCTAGCGCCTTCCCAGTCAAAGGAAGTATTCAGCATAGCCTCAGCAAAGTCACCGTTCGGATAGAAGTCTGTCCACTGTCTCTGTCCCTGGAAACCAGCTGCAATCGCATTGTGGCCGATTGCTTCCTCAGAGAATTTAGGATCAAGATTGTCACATCCATTCATCAGTTCTTTGATGATAACTGCCATCTTAACAACAAATTCAAACTGCTCTTCTTTTTTCTCTTCTGACATCTGAAGTTCTTCCGGGTTCTTGTCGAAGCCGATCTTGCAGGTCTTCTTAGCCCATGCAAGAGCTTTCTCGAACTCTTCATGATCATAGATGCCCTCTGTCATACGACGGATGATCTCTACCTCGTCAACAGACTCTACACGCATTCCAAGATAGGACTCGATAAAGTCAGAATCTACGATAGATCCGCCGATACCCATACAGATGGAACCGATCTGCAGCCAGGATTTTCCTCTCATGGAAGCTGCTGCAACTGCTGCACGTCCGAATCTGAGGATTTTTTCTTTAACGTCTTCCGGAATTGTTGTGTCATCTGCATCCTGAACCTCGTGTCCGTAGATACCGAATGCCGGAAGTCCTTTCTGTGCATGTGTAGCAAGAACGGATGCAAGATAAACTGCACCAGGTCTTTCTGTTGCATTGAATCCCCATACAGCTTTGATTGTCTGAGGATCCATATCCATTGTCTCAGAACCATAGCACCAGCACGGTGTTACTGTAAGAGTAATATCAACGCCTTCTTTTCTGAATTTATCTGCACATGCTGCTGTCTCACCAACACGTCCGATTGTAGTGTCAGCGATAACAACCTTAACCGGCTCACCATTGGAATATTTTAAGTTCTCTTCTAATAATTTAGCAGCAGACTTAGCCATGTTCATTGTCTGCTCTTCCAGAGATCCTCTTACATCCAGTGCTCCTCTACGACCATCGATGGTAGGTCTGATACCGATTACTGGGTAGCTTCCGATTAATCTGCTCTTTGCCATAATAACAAATACCTCCATTTTATCATACTTGTCAGTCTGCTCAGGCGCTTCCCGCCCTCGCCGCTTATGAGTTACTGTTCACTCCGTTCACAGCAACGAGCCAAAATTCATTCCAGATTGCCTGCGGCAATGGAATTTTGGCTTGTATATCTCGGGATTTTGGCATATATATGCCAAAACACCTCGCGGGATGGTGCCGTGTGAACAATAACGCTTATGAATCTATTATAACAATTGCATTAAGGTAATTACTTGTGATATAATGGCAAAAAATAGTATAATATTCACTTTTTCAGTATTATCTATAAAAATTCTATAAATTCAAAGAAAGAGGGATGCCGCTTTGCATGATCTTGATCGAAACGAAAGCAGAAAAAGAGGAACTTATGAATTTCCTTTTGAATTTCATCATATTGACCCTGCCCATCCGCGCTATGTTATGTCGTATCACTGGCATGTGGAATATGAGCTTATGCGTATTTTAGAAGGCACTCTCACCGTCACTTTAGACGAAAAAAGTTTCACAGCCAATGCCGGAGATATCATTTTTGTGCACAGCGGGATTCTTCACAGCGGAATGCCTCAGGATTGTGTCTATCAGTGTCTTGTCTTTGACGGCAATACTTTTTTAAAACACAATTCTGTCTGTGCCGGATATATGCAGAAGATCATACATCAGGAAGTGCTTGTTTATCATCATTTCACAGATGAAAACCAGGAAGTCTGTGATACTGTAAACAGTATTTTTGATGCTGTCTGGCAGAAACCAGAAGGATATGAGCTAACAGTGATTGGACAATTTTACCACTTTTTCGGTATTGTTTTTGGTAAACATTACTATCTTGAAGGTGTTCGCAAAGCGCGCAAAGATTACAAAAGAATCCTGCAGCTAAAACAGGTGCTTGAATTCATTGAACACAATTATGCCTCGCCGCTGACTTTGCAGCAGCTGTCCGAATCTGTCTCTATGTCCCCCAAGTATTTCTGCAGATTTTTCTCAGAAATGACTCATCAGACACCTATGGATTACCTGAACCATCAAAGAATCGAGCAGGCCTGCTATGAGCTGTCCACTACAGACGATTCGATCACAGAAATTGCCTACAGGAACGGTTTTAATGATCTCAGCTACTTTATCCGTACCTTTAAAAAGTATAAGGGGATCACTCCCGGTAAATACAAGAGGATCTGAATTCACAGATCCTCCTTTTACTATCTCAAATATTCTGCCAGCTGATAAACCCTTTCTTTTGTAATACTGGCTCCTCTTCCAAATTCCACACTTTCCACTTCTTCATTTCGAAAACTGGAAAATCCTTCTTCCTGAGCTTCATTATAAAGTCCAATATAAGGAAGCTCCGCAGAGGCAGTTTTCATGTTCTGAGCCTGTCTCTCCAATGTTTCCACATCTGTCTGATCCTGGGCCCATACATTAAATGGAGCATTCATCGCAAGCATACTGATCATACAAAATATTCCTGCTTTCTTTCCAGTTTTTCCCATTACCTTTCCTCCCTTACATCTTTTTATATAAAATAAGATCAGATGAAAATATCACCTGATCTCGTTTTCACAATTACAATACTTCGTTCAAAACAGACAGTCCATACTCTGCCAGGCTATGGTCTTCCTCTCCGGTTCCTCCACTGATTCCCAGTCCTCCGATAATGGTATCGCCTACTTTCAGCGGTACACCGCCTGCAAAGATAACGATTTTTCCATTATCCATCTTATCTACTCCATAAAAGGTTTCTCCCGGCTGTGCAAGCTTCGATAATTCCATAGTAGACATTTTTACTGCCACAGAAGTATATGCCTTTTTTGTAGCCACATCAAAGCTTACCAGAAAAGCTCCGTCCATCACATGTACTGCAACCGGATTTCCTTCGGGTCCACAGATGGCGATCACTGCCTTTTTCCCTCTGCGCTTTGCCTCTTCTTCAATCTTTTCGATCAGACGTTTCGCACTGTCCAGAGTGATCCTTCCCTGTACTCCCATTCGCTTTAATACTTCCTGGATCACAGCCTCGCTGGCAGCCGGATTCTGATTCTGTTCCATGGATTTCTCCTCTTTTCTATCATTACCAGCCTCTGAAGCCGGTTTATCCATCTTCGCATCTGTATATCTTGCAAGCACATAAAGATAATCTGCAAGACGATTCATAAAAATCTTTGCACCATTGTCCGCACCAAATTTTACGCTGACTGCTACAAGGGCACGTTCGGCTCTTCGTGAAACTGTTCTGGCAATATCCAGCTCTGCTGAAAGTCTGCACTGACCGGGAAGGATAAATTCCTTAGGTCTCTGAAAGAGACCTTCCATACGGTCAATCTCCTGTTCCAGAAATTCCTCCTCATGTTCCTCAAGCTTATATTCTTTATTATAAGGATCTGCCACTCCTGCCATAACCGTGATCAGAATGCGCTGAATCTTTTCCAGCTGACGAATTGTCTCTTCATCTTTGATCATTGTTTTTACAAGTCCCAGATGGCTTGTCAGCTCGTCAATGGTTCCTACAAGCTGAATACGGTCGTCTGACTTGGAAACATTTTTTGTGCGGACCAGACTGGTCGTCCCTCTGTCACCGCCTTTTGTATAAATGCTCATAACGACATCTCCCCATTTTCTGTGTAAATCGGTTTAAACGGCATTTTTTTTACCGCTCTTGCACTGTTGCTCCCCAGATTCCTGCATTGCCAGAAACGGGGATTATTTAATTCAAATACATTTTTTCCTTTTGGAAGTCTTGCCATCTGCATGGCAATTCGCCGGCCATCCATTCCGATCCCGGATCCCAGCATGGAATCTTTTGCAGCCTCATAAGCAAGTGTATCCATGTCTCCTTTTCCGGAATGTACCTCATAAAGGACACCTTCTTCTTCAATTCCTGCACAGATCTCTCGAAGAAGATCTTCATCCGGGTCTCTGGTATATATGATAACAGTTGGTTTATTTACGATCATGTTTCCTCCCGAGCCCCTTCCAAATTAAAAAACCTGAATCTGTACGAACAGTATAACATACTTTTCAGTACAAATCATCATCTATTGGCTTAAATATGACATTAACAAACCTGTGGCAACTGCATTTCTCGGTCCTTCGGTTCCCCGGATATTTCCCCGTCCACAAACGATTCTGAAATCTGCAAGAGCTTCCGTCAGCATCTCCGGAATTTCAAAATCTTCGGCAGAGCCTCCTACCAGCACCACGTTTGGTATCTTTCTTAAATCATGATCCGGAGCGACTTTTTCCAGGGCACGGACAGCATTTCGTACAAATACCTTACGCTTGGCTTCCCTGCGTACCTCCAGGATCTTTTCCATCGGAATATCTTCCTCCACCTTCAGCATTTCACCCGGCGCAAGAAGCACTACATGTCCATAATATCTTGGATCTATGGACTCCTCAAAAAACTGCATGGAACCATTTTCCAGCCTCATATGAAAAAGACTTTCTACCTTTCCCATCGGATATTTCTTGATCTGTTCCGCTGTGGTACGGCTTCCCAGTCCAAGTTCTGTCTGGATCAGCATGGTCACAAGCTCGCCTGCTCCTGCCTGATGTGTGGTGCGGACACTGCCGTCTGTTTCCAGTACTGCAGCATCTGTAGAGCCGCCGCCCATATCAAGGATAGCAAGAGGAAGTCTTGTTCCCGGTGTCGTCAGAGAGCCTAACGCTGCCATTACTGCTTCCACACCGGCTACCACTGCTTTTATATGAAGCTCCTGTTCCAGTCTTTCTGCAATCTTCTGCATAGGAAGATGCTTTGTTTTTACCATTGCGGCGATTCCCACCGCTTTTTCCATACAAGTCTCACCTGCCAGTGAGCCTGAAATTTCTACCGGAGCCATGGTATCTACTGCCAGAATATCTGTAATCCTTGCCTCATGGTCTGCCTCTGCAGCAACATCCGTCATACTTTTTTTGATACGGTTCAGCATATTTCCCACGTTGGTATCCTGCTGTCCGTCAATATCCCGGATTTCACCTGCTTTATGAAGACTATCCATGATCGTATCTGCTCCAGTATCGATATTCACACGGATTTCCTGCGTGCCGTGAAAATTAATCTCACCTGCAGGAAGAACATTTTCTCTGATATTTCCATTTGGTGTACGGATAACTACCGCACTTCTTTTACCGATCAGACTTTTGGCAATAGGGGTAACTGCCTTTGTCTCCTCTGCATTCAATCCCAATAGCGTGGCAATTCCATAAGGATTGCTCAGCATTCGTATTCCTGTTCCCGGAAGCGCTACCTCAATGGCTGCAAGCTTTTCCTCAGGCACTCGTTCTATATGACGTACTTCATCAATAATCGGAATGTTTCTGTTCAGGCGGTTTTCCACCAGAACAGCCTCATCTGCCTGAAGAATCAGTCCCCTGATATCCAATTCCGGAATATGCTGATTCAGCCTGGCTGCCACTTCTTCATAGGAAAACTTATTTGCTGCCACTGCTATATAGGGCACACCTGGTTTTCCTTTCCAGATATTTTCCAGGTGGATCAGATATCCGGCAGCCTCTCCCGCTCCTGCCGGAGTAGAAGGATTATGGCCGATCATGGAAGATTCCGTAATAATAGTTTCCGTAATGGTCTCCATTGCCGTGTCACCAATCACAGGTGCAGCCTCATTTAGGCGCACTAAATCAAGAGCTTCTAAAGGCTGCCTGATTTGATCCATGGCCTCCTGAAGAGCCGCCTTAATACCATGAACATTAGGAAGCGTTCCTTTCGTTCCTGTGGTAATACGGGAAGCGGAGGAGAGGAAATGAAAACTTCCATCCTCTCCCACGCTGCCGATACATACTTCAGTTGTGGAATTTCCTATATCAACACCAGCAATCAGTTTCAAAGAAGAATTCCCCTTTTTTCATAAATTTCAGCTGCTTCCAGAACCAGCTTCGCACAATAAGGAGCATTGTATTTTTCAAGAAGCTCCTGTGCCATAAGCACAAGCTCTTTTTTAGTAGAACGGTTTGGTCTCAGCTTATTATACATTGTTAATATTACTTCATCCGGTACATTAGCAAGTTCTGAAGCTCTCTGGAAATTTGCTTCCATCTGAGGATTATCCGCTTCCTTTGCTACCTGTCCCTGACGTTTCAGCATTTCCGGAGATATCTTGATATCCTCGGCCTGTACGTTGCCTCTTTTTACCTCTTCCAGCGTAATATCAGAAAGCTTTTTGCCAGTTTTGGAGGTAATGGTATCCGCTTCATTCTGTCCTAAAGGATAGCTGCTCATTATCTTCCCTCCCATTCAATCATGCCTTTTTCCGGATCCAGCTGCTCAGTTTCCACAATATGCATAAGAGCCGCTTTCACCTGATATTTTGCACGTACCATAGGATCGTTGGTGCACTCGATCGGAGTTACCTTCTCTCCTTTTACATATCTGGCTGCATTTCGTCCGATCTTACGATAGGTTTCCAGATCCATAAGCGGTGCCTGAGGGAAAAGCTCCAGATTAGAAAGTGGATACAGATCTTTCTGATGGATCACTGTAGTTCCCTTTGACTGGATTCCGATCCCGATTCCGGAACCGGAAAGCTTAGCTGCCTGAAGTGCCATAAAGCATACATCAGAAGTATCCAGCACCTTTACTACACGGGATGTCATTCCCTCTTCCTCAATACCCGCTTTCACATTGCGAAGTACTTCATCCAGAGGAATTCCTCCCATAGTCTTATTAATCTCTGTCTGAAATGCTGCGCCCACACCGATCACAATCTCTTTTGGATCTGTTCCCTGGGCAGCACGTACCGCACCCTCATAAGAATGTTTCGGGCGCATCCTTGTTCTGCCTGCAAGTTCCTGTGTACTGGAAGGCTGCTGCATTTCTGCCTGTGTCTGGGGCTGTGCACCATTCTTATGCAACTGCTCCACCACTGCCTGAGTAATGGCTCGTATCAGCTGTTCATTTACTTCCATGGCACACCTCCTAAAATTCGTTTACATTGATCCTGTGAGGAATTGCTTTGATCTCCTCCCAGCGTTTGCCGGAAACGCGGTATCCGGTTCCCGGTCCCATATAGTCATTCGGAGTATTTACACCGGACATTACCTGGAAATGTTCATCCAGAATCGCCGCTGTGTGCATATAATCTCCGATCACTCTCTGTTTCAGCATATTCAGGATATTTTCTGCAAGCTCTGTATAACCGCTTTCTGCCAGAGCTTTTACAACATCAACTCCTGTAATGCCGCGTTTCATCATATCATCTGCAGACATCAAATCTGCCGCTGCATCGCGCTTCAGTGTATCCTTGCTTCCGTGTGCATAAGTTACTGCCTCTACCTGTTCGTCTGTTACCTCAGTAAGTCCAAGATATTTAAATACAGCCTGAACAGCTTTTCCAGCAGTACGGCGTACACGGATCACATCCTCTTCTGTAACCGGACGAAGACCACCGTCTACCTGCATATCTCTCTGCATCACATTATAGTCGTCAAAGTCCTCTGCATCAAAGTTTGATCCGGCAAACATGTTGTCGTAATTTGGCTCCGCCGCATATCCGGAAAAGATAAAGTCTGTTCCCGGCATAAACTGCAGCATAGTTCTTGCAGTCCTTCTCATATCTGAGTTGGAAAAGCTCTGGTCATTGGAGGAAGCGCATTCCAGTCCAAGAAGAGCTGCCACAAGGTTTTCACCAATAATCTCACGAATTCCTGCCGGAACTCCGGCTGCCACACCTACGCAGCTTACAGAACCGTTCTGGATTCCCTGACTTCCTGCTCCCTTTGTCACATAAAGGCAGCGGCACTCAAGATAAAGCATGGATTTCATCTCGCTGCTTCCCATCAGAACCTCACTGCCTGCGCCTGAAGTAAAACGAACCTTCAGACCTCTGGACGCATAGGCGGAATTCAGAAATGCCTTGGAATACGGAGTGTCATCTCCGTCGATAAATACTTTTTCTGTACCATATACGGAAAGAGTTTCTGCATATGTTGTGAGACCGCGGATTCCCAGCTCCAGTTCCGTTGCTTCTTCTGCGGAACACTGTGTAAGGACACCAGGACGTCCAACCTGAGAGCCGATCAGAAGAGCCATTGCACTGAACGGTGCATAACGTGCCACACCCATGGTGGTCTCCTCTTCACTGAAGCCTCTTAATGCTCCCTCAGCCGCATCTGCTGCGATCTGTACCGGATCATCTTTCAGATTCGTGATATGTGCCTGGTTGCCCGGCACTTTTCTGGCACGCATTTTCTGCATACCCATCATCATCTCAACCACATTCAGGCAGTTGATGACTTCTGCCATCTTCGCTGGTGTGATACCGGATACGATCTCAAGGATTTCCTTACGTGAAACGTGGATATCCACAATCATTCTTGCTATTTCCAGAGAAGAAACCGCCATAGACGCCTCTGCTCTGTCTGTACGGATCGCGTAATCTGCAATAAACTGATCCAGGAAATCAAAGTCATCTCTTTTCTTTCCATCCAGTTCTGTAATCACGCCATCTTCAATTTTTATGGAAGGTTCTGGATCATAAGGGCTGTGCATAGCCACAAAGCCCATCTCCGGCCATTCATCGATAAAACCGTCTTTATTCACTGCCCGGCGATCCAGCGCCTCTATTCTTTTCGATCTTTTCATAGTGTCTACCTTTTCAGAAAAGTCTTTTACAGCATCTGCTTTCCCTAATTAAAAGGACCACAGTTTTGTGTAAATTTTAATGATATCTTCCTTGGTTGGTACTCGTGGGTTCGTAGGCGTACATGCATCTGCAAGAGCTGCCTCCGCCATTTTTTCTACTGCCGCAAAGTACGCATCCGGTGTGATCGTGCCTATTTCCTGAATAGTAAGAGGAATGTTCATTTCTTTCAGCATAAACTGAATCCAGTTTACAAGAGAACGAACGCTCATCACCTTATTGTAATTACTCAGTCCCAGGATATGGGCGATATTTGCATATCTCTTCACTGCCGGAAGATATTCTTTCTGGCTTCTGCTGTGTTTGTTGATATTTGAGTTAAACTCTACAATATGAGGAAGCAGCATCGCATTTGCTCTTCCATGAGGAATATGGAACATAGCACCAAGCTGATGCGCCATACTGTGAGTGATTCCAAGTCCTGCCGTGTTAAAAGAAAGTCCTGCAAGACAGGATGCCACATGCATTTTCTGACGGGCATGCATATCCGTTCCGTCCAGATAAGCTCTCAGAAGGAACACTCCGCAGATTTCAATAGATTTCTCTGCCAGTGCAGAAGAAAACTCATTATGGTCAAGGCTGACATAAGATTCCAGCGCATGAGTAAATACGTCCATTCCCGTATCCGCTGTAATAGACGGCGGAACACTTTTTACAAGTTCTGCGTCAAGAATTGCTTCATCTGCCGTCAGGCTGTCAGAAACAAGAGGATATTTCACTTTTGCTTCTGTATCATTGACTACTGCAAAAGAAGTTACCTCGGAACCTGTACCACTGGTTGTCGGAATAGCGATCAGCCCTACATCCGCATAGTGATTGATCTTCAGGGCAAATTCACGGATTGCCTTGGAAGAGTCAATAGCAGAACCGCCGCCTACCGCTACGATCACATCCGGCTGAAAGCTCAGAAACTTTTTAACACCGTCTGCAATCTTGTCTACAGGTGCGTCCGGAACTACATTGTGAAAAATGTCATAGTCCTTACCGCCTTTATGTAAAGGCTCTGTGATCAGATGAATCATATCGCTCTGTACAACAAAGGGGTCTGTAATGATCAGAACTCTCTGATACGGGATATCCTTCAGTCTGTCCAGTGCATTCTCGCCAAAATGAATGACTGTCTTCATCTCAAAAGTCTTCATATATGTTGCTCCTTTTCTATGGCTGTATCCGCGGATACCGGCATTCGATCCCCGCATCTGTAAAACATGCAAGCCACTTTTCGGAAGGCTTTTTGTCTGTTACAACCATATCTAAATCCCGCAGTTTCCCAGCTACGGAAAAAGCGGTCTGATCAAATTTTGTACTGTCAACAACCAGAATCTTTCTGCGCCCGGAGGTCAGCATGGCTTTCTTTGTGGTGCCAAAGGCTTCCTGAGATTCCATGATTCCCCATTCCTGATCCAGTGCCTTGCAGGAAAAGATCACCTTGTCCACATAATAGGACCGGATTGCCTCTTCTGTTCTGGATCCCAGAAATGCAAGATATCCTTCTTTCATAACACCACCGGTGGAAATGATGTTCCAGCCGGATACATCCGAAAGCTCGATCAGGATTTCCATAGAATTGGTGATCACAGTAAGTCTTTCTTTTTCCTTTAATGCCTTGGCAATAAATACTGCCGTAGTACTTGCATCAAGAAAAATGTGATCGCCATCCTGAACCAATGATGCAACAATATCCGCCATTTTCTGTTTACCGGCCACATTCTGGTTTTTTCGAATATTAAAGGGCAGGTCAATACTCACATTTTCATTGATGACAGCTCCGCCGTAGCTTTTTGTGGCAAGCCCTTCTTTTTCAAGCTTATCCAGATCCCGGCGTATGGTCTCCTCTGAAACATCATAGAGCTGGCTCAGCTCACTGACCACCACTCTTTTTTCTGTCTGAAGTTTCTCAAGGATAAGATTCCGTCTTTCTAATGCCAGCATTTTCCCGCCCCCTTTTGAGAACTTTATTTTTATAAAATAGAATCGATCATACGTTTATCCGGATGAGCGATTACTGAAGAATCAAGATACATGCCCTTTTCTGCAACATGCTCTTTTGCCTTCTGGATAGATGCCTCCACAGCAGAAACCTCTCCTGTGATCAGCATGAATGATTTTCCGCACATACCTTTTGCAATACGCAGTTCAATCACATCTACGATAGCTGTTTTTGCAGCCTGGTCTGCAGCCTCAATAATAGATGCCGCATCGTAAGTCTCTAAAATGCCCAGTGCACTGATGTCCTCGATCACAGTAGTTCCGTACATTGCCGGAAACAGAGATTCGTGAGGATTTCCCAGTACAAAACTGTCAATACATTTATCTTCATAAGTAGTAACCGCTGCGTCAACAGCCGCCTTTACCGCACTGAGATCACCAGTGATAATTGCAATATATTTGCCCGGACATACGGTCTGCGCCTCAACGATTTCTACGTCAGAGGTTTTTACCATGGCATCTGCTGCTGTGATGCCTGTGGCAGTGGTTTTAAATTCAATCATTCCGATTGCTTTACTCATTTTCTGCACGTCCTTTCTACTTTGCTGCAATTATGATGTAGCGGTCTGTTACTTCAGTTACTTTTCCACAGATACTTGCATGAATACCAACGCTTAATCCGTCAGCAGGTTTTGCAATCATCTGTCCTCTTGTTAC
>URWL01000005.1 GCA_900551465.1 uncultured Blautia sp.
ACAAAACAATGCTTGTATACCCTTCTCTCCGTTCTCTTAGGCAGCACATATATTATGTATAAAGTATAATATATTTTTTAATTTCTGTCAATATAAATAGTGCAGTTTGCACATATTTTTTCCAAAATAAGCGGTATTAATTAGGTAATTTTTATCTTATATTTCTGTCTGTTTTGCCCATCCATAAGCATACTTAACAGCCTTTTTCCAACCCTGTATCCGTTCTGTCCGTGTCTTTTCTTCCAGAACCGGAACAAAAGTCCGATCGACCATCCAATTATTTTTTATATCCTCCAGATCTTTCCAGTATCCGACTGCAAGTCCGGCCAGATATGCCGCCCCCATAGCTGTTGTCTCCACGCACTGAGGCCGGTTTACAGGTACATTAATAATATCTGCCTGCGTCTGCATCAGAAAATTATTCGCACTGGCTCCCCCGTCTACCTTTAAAGAAGAAAGCGCAATTCCGGAATCTGCTTTCATGGCAACCAGGACATCATTCACCTGATATGCCAGGGATTCCAAAGTTGCCCGGATAATATGGCATTTGTTTACCCCTCTGGTAATACCCACAATGGTTCCTCTCGCATACTGATCCCAGTAAGGAGCTCCCAGACCTGTAAAGGCCGGAACTACATAGCAGCCGTTGGTATCCTTTACTTTTTTTGCCATATACTCAGAATCCTCCGCGGAGTCAATGATCCGCATCTCATCACGAAGCCATTGTATTGCTGCACCTGCCACAAAAACAGAACCTTCCAAAGCATAGGTCACTTTTCCATCCAGTCCCCATGCAATAGTTGTGATCAGACCATTTTCCGAAAATACCAGTTTTTCCCCTGTATTCATCAAGAGAAAACAGCCTGTCCCATAAGTGCTTTTTGCATCTCCTGGCTGAAAACAGGTCTGTCCAAAAAGAGCTGCCTGTTGGTCTCCCGCCGCTCCGGAAATGGGAATCTCCCCTCCCAGAAACGCCGGATCTGCCATTCCGTATACACAGCTGCTGGGCATTGCTTCCGGAAGGATTGCCTTTGGAATATCCAGTATCTGTAATATTTCATCGTCCCATTCCAGCGTATTGATATTAAAAAGCATTGTCCTGGCTGCGTTGGAATAATCCGTAACATGAGCTTTTCCTTTTGTCAGTTTCCAGATCAGCCATGTTTCCACAGTACCAAATAAAAGCTCGCCCTTTTCTGCTCTTTCACGTGCTCCCGGCACATTGTCAAGGATCCATTTGATCTTTGTTGCTGAAAAATACGCATCAATGACCAGACCTGTTTTCCTCCGGAATTTTTCTGTCAGCCCCTGTTCTTTTAAGGAATCACAGTATTCCGATGTCCGGCGGCACTGCCATACAATGGCATTGTAAACCGGTTCTCCTGTATTTTTATCCCAAAGGATCGTTGTCTCTCTCTGATTTGTAATTCCGATGGCAGCAATATCCGCTGCTGATGCATCAATCATGTTCATAGCTTCCACAGCCACTCCCAGCTGGCTAGCCCAAATTTCATTAGCGTCATGCTCCACCCAGCCCGGTTTTGGAAAAATCTGCTTAAATTCACGCTGTGCCACACTGCACATCTGACCTTTTTCATTAAATAAAATACATCTGTTGCTGGTTGTTCCCGCATCTAATGCCATCACATATTTTGCCATACTTCCGCACCTTCGTCCTTCTTATTTTACATGAACCAGACATTCTGTCTTGTAGTAGAAATTGCTGTTGCCCCGGCATCCAGCGCTTTCATGGTATCTTCCTTATCCATGATCATTCCCCCTGCGATCACTGGAACTTTACCCTCAATAAATTCACAAAGCCTGGAAATCACCTTAGGCATCGCTCCCGGAATAATTTCTATCATATCCGGTTTTACATTTTCTATCTGTTTTCTCACATTTTCATAAACCATGGAATCTAACATAAAAAAGCGCATAACTGCAAAAAAATCCAATTCTTTTGCTCTTTTTATCAAGGTTGATTTTGTAGATATGATCCCATCTGCTTTTGTTGTGTTTTTTATATAATCTACAACAATCTCCCGGTTTCCCAATCCACTGATCAGGTCAAGATGGATGATCACCGTTTTTCCGCCTTCTTTCAAACGATCTACAATATCCCCGATATTGCAGAGGTCTCCATAAAGCACAAATACAATCTGTATTTCCGCCCCTGATTCCAGACATTTTTTCAGCCCGTCTTCATCCTTAACTGCAGCAATAACAGGATAGTCTTCAAATTGTTCCAGTATTGTTTCCTTTTCCATGCTGTACCTCCAATGCCTTTATCAAAATATGAGGATAGACAGGCATTGCTTTTCAGTCACTGCAACGCCTGTCCAAAGAAATATGTACTACATTCCGATTATTCTGTTTATCAGATCCTTGCTGCTCCTGAGTCTTTCGCTGCTTTTGCAACAGCACTTGCTACTGCCTTTCCTACTCTTGGATCAAAAGCTTTTGGTATAATATAATCTGCTCCCAGTTCTTCTTCAGGTATTAATTCTGCAAGCGCTCTGGCCGCCGCCATTTTCATCTCTTCATTGATATCTTTTGCACGCACATCAAATGTACCGCGGAATACCCCGGGAAATGCCAGGACATTATTGATCTGATTCGGAAAATCGCTTCTTCCTGTGGCCACTACCTTTGCTCCGGCCGCCTTGGCCTCATCCGGAAAGATTTCCGGATGAGGATTTGCACATGCAAAGACAATCGCATCTTCAGCCATGGATCTGACCATATCACTGGTTACTAACCCCGGAGCAGAAACTCCAATGAAAATATCTGCCCCAACCAGCATTTCTGCCAAAGTTCCCTTTCTTTTCTCACGGTTTGTGCATTGTGCCACTTCTTCTTTGATCCAGTTCATGCCTTCTTTTCGACCCTCATAAATCGCGCCGTTCCGGTCACACATAACAACATTTTTAAAGCCTGCTGATAAGATCAATCTGACAATAGAAACAGCAGCTGCCCCTGCACCGGAAGTCACAATTCTTACATTTTCTTTCTCTTTCCCAACAACCTTCAGCGCATTTAACAGTCCTGCAAGAGTAATAATTGCGGTTCCATGCTGATCATCGTGGAAAATCGGAATATCACATTTTTCTTTCAGTTTTCTTTCAATTTCAAAGCATCGAGGTGCGGAAATATCCTCCAGATTGACCCCGCCAAAAGAACCTGATAACAGATATACTGTATTTACAAATTCATCTACATCTTTTGTTTTGATGCACAGCGGAAAGGCGTCAACATCTCCAAACGCTTTAAATAAAACGCTTTTTCCCTCCATAACCGGCATTCCTGCCTCTGGTCCGATATCCCCCAGACCAAGAACTGCCGAACCATCTGTAATAACAGCGCACATATTATGGCGTCTTGTAAGTTCATAGCTTTTGTTTAAATCCTTTTGGATTTCCAGACACGGCTGAGCAACTCCGGGTGTATATGCCAGAGCCAGATCTTCCTTTGTGGAGACCGGAACCCGGCTGACCACTTCGATCTTTCCTTTCCACTCACTGTGTTTTTTTAATGATTCCTTTGCATAATCCATGATTTTCTTCCTCTTCACTTTCTGCCATTCTCGCTTTTATGCTTCAAAAGGAAAACGGAATTCTGTTAATTCCAGTTCATCTCTCATCTGTATAAATTCCTTCTGCACAGCTTCTGTTACAGGAACACCTTTGTCCTTTCGGTACATCCATACATCATGCTCTTTTTCTCCTGCTGTATAAATCCGATCCTGTCCGGGCGCCTTCTGAGAATTTCTCAGATTTCTTAAAATATTCCCTGCGGTCTTTTTAAATGCATCTGCTCCCATAAATGCATCTGTATCGATTGCAATAAAGAAATGTCCTAAATGATATGGACGGAGATTTCCATTTTCATCCTTTCCATCCAGATCTTTCAGGAAAATGCCTGACTGTAAAGCTGCAGAAAGAATTTCCACAACAGCAGCATATCCATAACCTTTATATCCGGCAAGTGTCTCACCAATTCCTCCCAAAGGAGCCAGGGCTGCTTTTCCGCCGCGAAGATCTTTGAGGATCTGGGCACTGTCTGTCAATGTGGAACCATCTCTTCCAATTACCGTTCCTGCCGGTGTATCTTTGCCGATTCTGGCATAATACTCGATTTTGCCATTCTGGATAATAGAAGTTGCACAATCCAGAAGAAACGGGAATTCTTCATCTGTTGGCATTGCAAAGGTCAGAGGATTGGTTCCCATCATGTTTTCCACACCAAAGGTAGGTGCAATTGACGGCCTTGCGTTGGTTCCTGTAATACCGATCATATTTTCTTTTACAGCAAGGTTCGCCCAGTATCCTGCGATCCCGTAATGGGAAGAATTTCTCACTGCCACCATTCCCATGCCATATTTATGCGCTTTTTCAATGCACATATCCATAGCTTTTTTGCTTGCCACCATTCCCATACCGTCATTGGCATCCAGAACTGCTGTGGTTGGTGTTTCTTTCAGAACATCTATTTTTGTGACCGGATTAAGGATTCCCTTACGGATACGATCCACATAAATCGGTTTAAAACGATTGCAGCCGTGGCTTTCGATTCCCCATTTGTCACTTTGCATCAGAACATCTGAACAAAGACGGGCATCTTCCTCCGGCACTCCCAGTTTTACAAAAACTGCTGTCATAAAATCATCCACCAGTTCCCACGGAATAAAAGGTCTTGTTTCTTTCTGCATATTAAAATCCTCCTTAACATAATAAAAAAGACAACGCAAAAAACACTTCGTGTTCATTGCATTGTCTCTCGTCTCTTTGCAACAATTAAACTATATTATATATACCATTATTTAACCAAAAAGTCAATAGATTATCTGATTATTTTTCCAAATATGTGCAATATGCACAAATACATATAAATTCAAATATATTATTACAGTCTGTGACAAACTCACAGACTCCTTCCCACGCCCATGTTATACTGCTTTTATCAAATTCAGGAGGTCTCACTGTGGAAAAAAAGATCAAAAAAAAGAAAAAAGCCTTTGTCAGTACCGATGACTGTGTTGCCTGCGGCTGCTGTCTGAAGGTATGTCCCAGAAATGCCATTGAAATCTGGAAAGGCATTATGGCAAAAATAGATATGGAAGCATGTATCGGATGCGGCAAATGTGCAAAAGAATGTCCCGCATCTGTAATTGAAATACGGGAGGCGGAAGCATGAAAAAACACTGGTATGATTATCTCTGGATCTTATCTCTGACTTATCTGGTACTGGGATTTTTTAATATTCTGTTTGCCTGGCTGGGGCTTCTCTGCTTCTTTATCCCTCTGATCATCTCTGTGACCAAAGGCTCAAAAGGCTACTGCAACCGCTACTGCGGAAGGGGACAGCTTTTCAGTCTTCTGGGCGGAAATTTCGGACTTTCCCGCAAAAAGGATATTCCGAAATGGATGAAAAGCAAATGGTTCCGATATGGATTTCTGATTTTCTTTTTTATCATGTTCTTCCAGATGCTGTGGAATACCTGGCTGGTATTTTCCAATGTGCAGGATCTGAAACAGGTGGTAACTTTATTGTGGACCTTTAAGGTTCCCTGGCACTGGGCGTATCACGGACCCCTTCTTCACCCGGGTGTGGCTCAGTTTGCCTTTGGATTTTACAGCGTCATGCTGACTTCCACGATCCTTGGTTTTTTCACTATGGTTTTGTTCAAGCCTCGAAGCTGGTGCGTCTACTGTCCCATGGGGACTATGACCCAGCTGATCTGCAAGGCAAAACAAAAAGGTCAGAATCCCTGACCTTTTTTGTTTTGTCCTGTTTTAGTGAATCTCCTGATCTGAGAATTCCAGCGTCACTGCCTGTACCAGATCCATATCTTTAAATTTTTCCGGTTCGAAATAATCCTCAGTAGTATAGCTGCTCATGCTGTTTCCATTATCATAAACCAGAACTGCTACCGGAATTTCCTTACCCAGTTCAATTTTGCTGGCTTCCCTCAAAAAAGCCTTTCCTTCAGCTGTATATTCCTGGTTTTCTTCTGCATCTTTTGTGGAAAAAGCTCCCTGACCGGCCATATTTATGTGGAAATCTATGCTGCGGTCATCTTGTATCTGCATGGTAAAGCTTCCTGAAATCTGCTCTGCAGGTTCTTTTTCTTTTCCAATAGACATAGAACCATCCCCTATGGTCTCCCAGGTCAGGTCCTCCTTCAGTTTATAAACCCTGGCAGTAACTGTAATGGCTGTTTCCGGAGCATAGAAAGATACAATCTGCGAATTTTGATCCATTCCAAAAGCTGCCAGAAGCTGTATTTCACGTTCTGAAAGTTCATAGGGAACTACCTGCTCCTTTGACAGCGTATGAGCATCCGTCTGTCCACATCCTGTCAATGCTGCCATACACACTGCAAACATGCTCATTCGTATTTTTCTCATATGAATTCCCTCACTTTTCATATATTTCAATGGTCAGCGGTTCTTTGGCAAATACCTGGCATCCCAGCCGGTATCCTTCATCCAGTTCTTTCTGAGAAAACCAGATTTGATCCATGGTATTGATCTTTACCTCTCCTTTCAGTATCCTTACCTTACACTTTGCACAATTGCCACGTCCTCCGCAGGGCGTAAGAATATGGATGTCATTTTTAAGAAGATACTCCTGAAGTCTTGTATCGGCCGGACATTCTATGATCATCTATTTCTCCTGTTCTCACCGGAAACTTCCGATGTCCTATCTTTTGCTGTCGATATATTCACTGATCTCCTGCATTCTCATATCCAGAGAATGGATCCCTTCTGCACATTCTTTTAGCTTTTCCACAATTTCTGCAGTAGAATCATCAATGTTTTTCTTATATTTTACTTTATGCTCAATACTTGCCCAGAAATCCATGGCAATGGTACGAAACTGCACTTCCACCGGCATCCATTTTTTTTCATTGGCAAAAAATACAGGAACCTCCAGAATCAAGTGAAGACTTCTGTACCCATTTGGCTTGGGATTTTCGATATAATCTTTCTTTTCCAGAAGGTGGATATCATCCTGAGAACAGATTTTTTCTGCAAGCTTATAGATATCTTTTGGAAAAAAGCACACAATACGGATTCCTGCCACATCATGAAGATTTTCTTCAATACTCTGAAGGCTCACTTCCAGTCCTTTACGTTTCAGTTTTTCTGCAATACTTATAGGCTTTTTGATACGGCAGGAAATAGATTCAATCGGATTCCGGTCACTGTCCAGAGAAAGTTCCGTATTCAATACCTCAAACTTTGTCCTCACCTCCAGCATGGCGCACTGATACTGCATCATCAGTTTCATAAAAGGATACGCCGATTCTATGAACTCTTCCGACCGGTTTCCGGTCATAAGTTCATCAAAAGTAAAACTTCTGCTGCTCTTCAATTTTCATTCCTCCAATTTTCCTTTATAATCCGGCAAAAAACAACTCGTAAAAATCGTCTTCACCTTCCAGAACAGGAGAATTTTCCCCTCCTCCATTGGTGCTGCGCTTCATCGTTGCATAAAAATCTTCTCCTGCACTGACCAGATCCATTTCATAGATCGGATACCCCAGTTCCCGGCATTTCTGACAAAATGCAGAAAGAGGCTGCTCCTCTTTTCTGGTATCCATAAGTTCCCTGCGAAGCATACCGTCTTTCAGGGCTTTCTGTTTCAGCTCATCAAGCATTTCCGGTATTTCCATATAAACCATCTCCCTCTGCAATTCCATTTTTGGTTTTATTTTATCATATCAAAAACTCAGGGAAAAGAATTATTTCCGGCATCTTCCGTAAAACAGCCCCGGAAAGTACCTCTTTCCAGGGCTGTTTTTATCCAGGTTATAAAATTATTTTTTCAGCTTTATTCAATGGGCTCAAAATCTGCAACTCCATGCTTACAAAGCGGGCAGATATAATCGTCCGGAAGCTCATCGCCTTCATAGATAAATCCACAGATCTTGCAGACAAAGCCTTTCTTACCTTCTGTCTGAGGTTTCGGTTTTACATTGTTCTGATAGTAGGTATAAGTCATGGTATCCTTGTCACTCATAACTCTTGCCTCGGTCACAGAGCAAATAAACATTCCATGTGTTCCCAGATCTACATACTGCTCTACCTTAAGAGACATAAATGCATTGATATATTTCGGAAGGAATACCAGTCCATTATCAGAATACAGTTTTTCCATACCTTCAAATTTATCTGTCTGACGTCCGCTCTGGAAGCCAAATCTCTGGAATATCTCAAACGGAGCTTCCACAGACAGACAGTTCACATTCATAATGCCGGTCTGCTTGATCACATGATGAGAATAATTTGCCTTGTTGATATTTACAGCAACACGATATGGATTATCCGTAAGCTGTGTAACTGTATTTACGATCAGACCATTGTCTCTGTTTCCATCATTGGAAGTAACAACATACAGACCATATCCAATCTTAAACAATGCTGTCATGTCTTTCTTGTTTGCAGTTTCAGACTGTGCTACATATTCTCTGCACAGTTCCTCTGCCATGCTTTCAAGCTGATCCATATTTCCATCGCTTACAGAAGACAGAATCTTTACAGTTGTATTCAGCCAGGTGATGTTCTTGCTCTTTTCAAATTCACCCTTCATAATTTTAGCAGCCAGTGGTGACCAGCTTCCATTTTCAATCAGACCAATCGTACGGTTCTGGTAGTTTCTCTCTGTAAGATGATCGATAAACTCACGCATAAACGGGAACAGCTCTGCATTATAGGTTGTTGTAGCAAGTACCAGTTTATTATAACGGAATGCAGATGCCACTGCTTCAGACATATCATCTCTTGCAAGATCAAAAACTTTAACTGTAGGACATCCTTTCTCTTTCAGCTTTTCTGCCAGGATACCCACTGCCTTTTTCGTATTTCCGTAAACAGAGGTGTATGCAATGACAATACCTTCGCTCTCTGCTTTATAGGAAGACCAGGTGTCATATTTTCCAATATAATGACCCAGATTTTCTGTAAGTACCGGTCCATGAAGAGGGCAGATTGTCTGAATATCCAGAGTGGCAGCAACCTTCAGGAGTTTCTGTACCTGTGCACCATATTTTCCTACAATTCCGATATAATAACGGCGTGCCTCGTCATCCCAGTCCTCTTCTACATCAAGGGCACCGAATTTACCAAATCCGTCTGCTGCAAAAAGTACCTTGTCTGTGCTGTCATAAGTAACCATAACTTCCGGCCAGTGAACCATTGGCGCAAACACAAAGGTCAGAACATGTTTGCCAAGTGTCAGAGACTCTCCGTTTCCAACTTCAAGAGTTCTTCCCTCCAGACTCATATTGCGGAAAAAATTCTGCATCATCACAAATGTCTTGGCATTTGCTACAATTGTGGTATCCGGATAAACTTTCATGAAGTTTTCGATATTAGCAGCATGATCTGGCTCCATATGCTGTACGATCAGATAATCCGGTTTTGTACTGCCCAGAACTTTTTCGATATTATCCAGCCATTCATGTGTAAATCTTGCATCTACTGTATCCATGACTGCAATCTTTTCATCTTTGATCACATAGGAATTATAAGCCATTCCATTCGGGACTACATACTGTCCTTCAAAGAGATCCACATCATGATCATTCACACCCACATACAAAATATCATCTGTAATCTTCATTCTAATACCCCTTTTTTATTTGATGTACTTTTATCAGTTGCTCTTATTATATCCGTTCTCTTCAGGAAAATCAATAGATTTTCGTTAAATATTTGACAAATTTTATCAAGTTTTATTTTTAAAAAAAAGTTTCTTAAATCTTTCTCTGCAAAACAACAAAAACCGCAAAGATTCAAGCTTTCTTTGCGGTTCTCATATTATAAACAAACATCCCCAGAGATGCCAGGAGGATCAGTCCGTATCCTATAAAACTATACTTATCCGGAATTTCACCAAAAAGGAAAAATCCCAGAAGTGTGGCAAACAGAATCTGCGAATAGTCAAAAATAGATATTTTTCCGGCAGGAGCATACGTATACGCTGCTGTAATAGTAAACTGTCCTCCTGCTGCAAACAAACCTGCCATAAGAAGGGTTCCCAGCTGTCCTGCTGACATTGGAGTATAATTCATCAGAACAAACGGCAATATCACCAGACATGAGAAAAGGGAAAAATAAAATACGATCACAGGTCCTCTGACACCATGTGTTCCCAAAACTCTGACCATAGTGTAGGCAATTCCCGCCCCCAGCCCTCCGCATACTCCGATCAGGGCTGGAAGAAGAGCCGCATTGGCAAAACCCGGCTTCACTACAAACAGGCAGCCTGTAAAAGCCAGAAGCACAGCAAAACCCTGTACAGGAGTAATTTTTTCTTTCAAAAGCAAAAAAGAGAATATAATGGCAAAAAATGGAGACAGCTTATTCAGTATTGACGCATCTGCCACCAGAAGATGATCAATAGCATAGAAATTACAGAGAATCCCCATCGTACCAAAGGCGCAGCGCATGAACAACGGTCCCCAGTATTGCTTTTTCACTTTTGGTATCTCATGATTTTTTAAAAGAATTACTCCTGCAAAAATTACCGCCACCAAATTTCGAAAAAAACTTTTCTGAAATGAGGGGATGTCTCCTGCCAGACGCACACTGACGTTCATGCAGGCAAAAAAGAAGGCAGAAAGGATGATCATAACCATTCCCTTCATATAATTTTCCTGTTTCATTTTCATTCACTCTTTCTTTTTTATCGTACATTCCCCATTTTATCATATCTCACTGTCACAAAAAAGTATTATTTCCCGTACTGCTCTATGTAATCCAGAATTTTTGCCGGTTCATCCATAAAACAACAGAGAGCAAGATTCGATTTTTCCATAAATTTCTGTTCTGCCGTATATTCCAGAAGCTCCTTCATACGATCATAATAACCATTGATATTATAAATCACAATGGGACGATCGATACGTCCAAGACTTTTCAGTGTGAGGATTTCAAAGAACTCCTCATAGGTTCCGATTCCTCCAGGTGTAACAATGACAGCATCTGATCTGTCTTCCAGAAGCTGCTTTCTTTCTCTCATAGTCTCCGTAAAAATAAATTCCGAGCAATTTTCATAAAAGACACCTGGTTTTTCAAAAAAACGCGGCGCAATCCCCAGGATATACCCCTTCTCTGCATCTGCGCCCCTGGCAGCTGCTCCCATCATTCCTGTGGCTCCTCCGCCAAATACCAGACCGTGTCCTCGTCTTCCGATCTCTCTTCCAAGCTCTTCTGTTTTTTTGTAATAAATATCCTCCAGCAGTGCACTGGAAGCCCCATATACACAAATATTCATCCTGTCCTCCTGAAATCCATTTCACCAGAAAGCTTATCCACATTTCCGGCTCTTTTAAAGACAGTTTACCACAGTTTCAGAGTTCCTTACAATCCTTCTTTTTCCTGGTAAGCAGCCATCCGCTTGTAACGGCAGTAAACGGTGCTACTGTTACCAGTCCGAAGCTTCCTACAATGGTATCCAGGATTTCTGCTGAAACATATTTGTAATTCAGGATATTCTCAATAGGAGTGCCCTGAGCCATAAAAGTCATAAGAAGAGCAATATAACCTCCGGAATAGGCCAGAAGAAGTGTGGTTGTCATGGTTCCCATGGCAGCCCGTCCTACATTCATTCCTGACATGGCGGCTTCCTTCCATCCAATATCCGGTTTCTTCTGTATTACCTCGTTTACTGCCGAGGTGATATCCACAGAAAGATCCATCATTGCTCCGGAAGCTCCGATAAAAATCCCACTCATAAAAATTTTTGTCAGATTCAGATCCTGATAGCCGGAATAAAGAAGACTTTCTGAATACGCCATAACCGCCCCGTGGATTTTGAATGCATCTGTAAAAATACAGCCGATCACGCAGGTAACCAGAACTCCCAGAAGCGCGCCTGATGTGGCTGCCACAGTCTTTCTATCAAAACCATATACCAGAAATATAATGAGCAGAGTAAGGAACGCCGTAATCAGAATCCCGCACCACACCGGGTTCACGCCTGCAAGATATGCCGGAACAAGGATCTTCCAGATTGTCAGAATCGTAATCACAAAAGAATATACTGCTCTCAGACCTGTCCAGCCTGCAAATGCGATCAGAAGAACCACAAACATTCCAGCCAGAAGGATTTCCTTATCCAGACGGTAATGATCGCTCATGGTTACTGAGGTAATCCTGTTATCACTGTAGCTTACCACTACATGAGCAATATCTCCTTTTTCAAAAATCTTATCGGATTCCAGGGAACCACTGAGCATATTTACTGCACGCGTCGTTTCACCTTTAAATTTTCCATCCAGAATTTCTACCTGACAGAACTGTTCCCCCGACTGTATAAGCCCGGAGCTTTTTACTGTACTTTCATCTGTAGAAAGCACCTTTGCCCTTACTTTATCTGTTCCCTTATAAATGACAGCATCCTCATAGCCCGTAGGAAGGACCATGAGGATCACCATCAGACAGATCGCCACAAGAGAAACAGAACTTTTTTTCAGTCTGCTTTTCATTATTTACTGCACCCCTGTAATGGAAGCCAGTTTATTATAAATATCTGTATTATCGTAATATCCTTCAAACTGCTCCTGCTCTGCACCCATTGCAAATACCTCTACCGGAAGTCCTGTGTGGGCATAGGATGCAAAGTTGATACCGGATTTATTATTCAGGATATGGGTGATCGTTACAGTCAGAGGTTCATAGCTTCCATAAAGAACGTATTCCTCCTGTCCAAACTCTTCCTCTTCACCGGTACGGCTCATAGTTTCCTCATAAGCAGCTTTCAGCTTGTTGTATTCATACTCTGTCATTACCAGAGATCCGCCTTCTTCTCCTTCCGGATGCACATCCTTGCTGTCAGCCTGGTTAGTTGTCTCTGCATCACCAGAAGGAGCCTGCAGTCCAAAAAGCTCTGTAATGTCTGCCATAACTGTGTCAAAATCTGTTTTATTTTCTTTATAGCCAGCCACATAATCTGAATCAAATTTTGCATAGGAAATTTTCTGATTGCTGATATTTGCCAGGAAAGTATCATAATCTGTTCCGGCAAATCCGATGGTCAGACCACCTGTTTCATGGTCGCCTGTTACAAGGATCAGCGTCTCATCCGGATGTTCATTATAAAACTCTACAGCCTTTCCTACAGCCTGATCCATGGCAACGGTATCTGTAATAGTAGCTGCTGCATCATTTGCATGACATGCCCAGTCAATCTTGCCGCCTTCTACCATCATAAAGAACCCGGTATCATTATTCAGGACTTCGATTCCTTTTTCCACATAATCGGCAAGTCCCCATTCTCCTTCTTCCCTGTCCATATCATAACTCATAGCATCATCATCTGCCAGAGTCTCATCGATCACAATGGTCTTTCCGTCTTCCGCAGTCAGAGCTTCTGCTTCTGCCTGTGTTTTCAGCACCTTATATCCTGCTTCCTGAGCCAGCTGATAAAGATCTGTCTTGTCTCCTTCATCACCTGTGGTTTTCTTCAGACCGCCGCCTGCAAAATAATCAAATTCACTGGCGATCATCTCCTGACCAATCTCATAGTAGCTGTTTCTGGATGCCTGGTGTGCATAAAAGGCTGCAGGAGTTGCATGATTCAGGTTTACTGTGGAAAGGATTCCTACCTTGTATCCAAGCTGCTTTTTCAGCTTTTCTGCAATTGTCTCATAAGATGTCTCCATCTTTTCATCCATGTTGATAGTTCCGCTGTAGGTTTTATGTCCAGTCGAAATAGACGTAGCTGTAGATGCAGAATCCGGACAGAAAGAAGTGCTGTCATAAGTCTGAGCAGAACCTGCTACCGGAAAATTCATCATATTCAGCTTACTCTCACTTGTAAGAATGTCGTCTCCGTCATCCTCTATGGCATTCAGATAATAGTTTGTAGTCTGGATCTGAGGATAGCTCATTCCATCTCCAATAAACAGAAAAATATATTTTGGTGTCTTTACCTCTGTCTCCTGGGACGCTTCCTGTGCAGTCTCCTCTGCCGCCAGTACCTGAACAGGCGCCGCACATGGCGCCATCATTGCTGCTGCCAGTAATAATGCACTGATTTTTTTCGCGTTCATAGATTTTTCTCCTTTTTCACGATCAATACTTTGTAATCTGATTCAGGAAGCGCTTCTTCCTGACAGAACAAAGCTTATCAGTACATGATTAAATGCACCTGCCAGCTTACGTTAAATTTATATCAAACATCTCTTCCAAATGTAAAAATATGTGTTTGTGGGGGAAAGCGGAATATGATTTTATGTCTGTAAATGACATGCAGGAGCCAGACAGTAAATTTATATTACTTCTATATTTCATGTTCCCAAGGCGGGTAGAGCCGCACTGCCAGAAGAATTTCTGTTTAGCTGTTATCCACTTTCAGATGCAAAGAGAAAAAAGCAGATCATAGTGCCTTGCGAGGCTTCCGTTGGTAAACCTGTGTTAGCTGCTGCCACCGAGCACGCTGTCTGAGCCGTCAGGCGAGTTCGTGCGAATGGCAGCAAATCAGCGCACAGGTTTACCAGGAAACGCAGCACAGAACATGATCTGCCTTTTTCTCATATGCATCGTCTATGGATAACAAGAAACTTAAATCCACATTACCCTCACAAACAGAAAATTATCTTTTCCTGTAAATAACCAGTTCCGGATCTGTGCCGTTTTTTTCATAGGTACTGATAAGAATGAATTCCATATTAGCAGCAATCCCGAAACATTTGCTGCCACCAAATTCGCATTCTAATTGATTTCCCAGATATGTTGCTCCATCATGTGAACTCTTCTGCACCCGCAAGATTTTTATATTTCTTCCAATAATCAAGTTTCGGCAGCAGTTCTTTCATATATGCGCGAATTTGTTCCGGTGAAGACTGTTCGTTCGCCATGGTGTCTACGCAGACTTCGATCAGGTCATTCATATCATGATACATGTATTTTCCGTCTGCATAACACCATTTACAATATTCTTCGTTAAAAAATCCATCTGTTTCTTTACTGATACTGGAATCTTCAAGCGGCATACCGCAGCATTGACAAATCAATTGTCTTGGGGAACCCAGCAACGTATTGATTGAAACATCAAATAATCTCGATAAAAGTTTCAATGTTTCTGTATTTGGTGTTGTCTCTCCATTTTCCCAGCGAGATACCGCCTGACGTGTAACAAAAACCTTTTCTGCAAGTTCATCCTGTGACATACCTGCTTTATTTCTTAATTCTAATATAATATTTTTTGTTTCCATGAAAAATTTCACCTCCACAGATATCATATACTTTTACCTCAGGACTGCAAAGCAACCTGCTGTTGCTAAACCCTGATCAGTTTATAAGGCAGGCTGTCCTCCCTTTCCGATTTATTTTTTTCTGTTTTCAAAGTAAATAAACTGATCTACAGCATCCAGAATATCCCGGAAATCCTCCCGTGGGGCAATCTCAATATACCGGGTCAGCAGCTCTGTTTCTTCTTTTTTATATCTGCCATAAAAGATATCATAAAGATTATGCCCCCTCATATAGATCCTGATTTCCTCCATGTGCGATTTTACATCTTCCGGAGTCTCCAGATCCCTGCCAAGTACCTCCCGGAGATTTTTTCCACTTTTGATCCTGTGAAGGTATTCTTTCCATTTTTCCAGAAAGATCTCATAAAATTCCTCTTCGGAACTGATGACCCCAAGCTGCGCCATGACCTTTGGATTAAAAAAGTAATTTTCAAAGGAATAATATTTCAGGATCAATACATTCCTCGGCATAACTCTGGGAAGTCTGTCTATATCCTCCAGATTTCTGTCTTCATAATATTTACACAGCTGACGCTGAAGCATTTCCCTGTCTTTGCCGTCCCCGTCCCGGATCATCAGGAAATTATCTTTCAGGTAGATCTGGTTCATATACTTCAGATTCGCATAGGTTTTGATATTCGTACAGCTGTTT
>URWL01000006.1 GCA_900551465.1 uncultured Blautia sp.
ATATATATATAATGCTCTGCCTGTTCCAGTTCACGGACCAGTACCGGAAACATATCATCGCCCACCTGAAAATATTCTGCCTCTGTATGCTCATGAGCAGGAAATGCTGAAAGATGACAGATATATTCTGACTGAACTGCTGCAGACGGGTCTTCAGCTTCTATCTTCTCATATATTTCCGGATCCGACTGGAGATACGGCAGGCTTTCTTTTCGTATTTTTTCGTACTGTATCTGCATGTGATCCGCAATACGGGACTGACCGAAAAGCATATACAGCAAAAGTCCAAATACAGGAAAAGCCATGATCAGCATTGTCCATCCCAGTTTGTAAGAGGGATTTATTCTTTTGTTCAGGATCCACAGTACAGAGATCACACTGATCACTGCAATGGCCAGAGAAATATATTTCGAATATTCAGCAAGCTTCCACACCAGAAGAAATAACCATATGAGCTGCAGCAGCATGGCCAACACCACATAAAATATCCTGTTAAACAAAAGCTTGATTACTTTTTTCAGAAACATAATCACAAAACTCATTTTACACTCCAGATTTAAAAATCCCTGACAACTAAATGTCAGGGATTTTTGCGCACAATTAATTATATTTACGTTTTCTTGCGGCTTCAGATTTTTTCTTACGACGAACGCTTGGTTTCTCGTAATGCTCTCTTTTGCGGATTTCCTGCTGGATACCTGCTTTTGCACAGCTTCTCTTGAATCTGCGAAGAGCGCTATCTAAAGTCTCGTTCTCTTTTACGATAACGTTTGACATAGACTCACACCTAACCTCCCTCCAGTTGTAGATTGTGCTAAAATACAACTGTCTGGGTATTTTTCTTGCACGAGTTATATTATATATCATAGGCTCGACTTTCGTCAACAGCTTTTGGTTAATTTTGCAAAATATTTTTATTTTTCTTTATGCCAGCTGCTGCTCCAGGATTCCTGCTGCCGCATCAATAGCTTCCTGTGCCTTTTCCGGATTTTTTCCTCCGGCCTGAGCCATATTCGGACGACCGCCTCCGCCGCCGCCTGCAATAGCTGCCACCGCCTTGATCAAATTTCCTGCATGAGCTCCGGCTTTCTGTGCTCCATCTGTAGCCATGGCAAGAAGATTTACTTTTCCGCCGTTTACAGCTGCAAGAAGCACAACACCTTCTCTAAGCTTTTCTTTCAGCTGGTCGCCCAGATCGCGGAGTCCGTTCATGTCAACGCCCTCTACTTTTGCAGCAAGGAGCTTCACACCTTTTACTTCTACAACCTGATCCATAACATCGCCGAGAGATCCCTGTGCCAGTTTGCTCTTCAGAGAATCATTCTCACTGTGAAGAGCCTTTACCTCTGCCTGAAGATGCGTAATTTTTTCAGCCACTTCGGAAGGCTGGGTCTTCAGAGCCTTTGCAGCCTCTCTCAGCATATGTTCCTGATGTTTATAATATTCTACTACTGCATTTCCGGTAAGCGCCTCGATACGGCGGACACCTGCTGCAATACCAGATTCAGAAACAATCTTAAAGAGCATGATAGAGGATGTATTCTTTACATGAGTACCTCCGCAAAGCTCTTTAGAGAAGTCTCCCATAGATACCACTCGTACCTTCTGATCATATTTTTCACCAAAAAGAGCCATAGCTCCGGATTTCTTTGCTTCCTCGATATCCATTACTGCTGTTTCTACCGGAAGGGCAGCCTGAATTTCCCGGTTTACAAGAGCTTCTGTTTTTTCCAGCTCTTCCTCTGTCATTGCCTGGAAATGGACAAAGTCAAATCTTAATCTGTCCGGTGTTACCAGAGAACCTTTCTGCTCTACATGAGAGCCCAGAACTGTCTTTAATGCCTTCTGAAGCAGATGAGTAGCGCTGTGGTTCTTTTCTGTGTCACGGCGCTTGCTTTCTGCAACCTTAAGAGAAACAGTCTCTCCCTCAGAGATCATGCCGGATTCCATATATCCTACATGACCGAATTTACCGCCGCGAAGCTTAATGGTATCTTCCACCACAAATTTTCCATTTGCAGTTTCGATCACACCAGTGTCACCTTCCTGACCGCCCATGGTAGCGTAGAAAGGAGTTTCTTTTACGAAAACAGTACCCTTCTGTCCCTCTACCAGAGAAGAAACCAGCTCGCTTTCTCCGGCAAGAACAGTTACCTCTGACTCATAAGAAAGATGATCATAGCCTGTAAACTCTGTTGTCACAGAAGGATCGATCTCATCATAAACCGTAGCGTCTGCCCCCATATAGTTAGTCACTTCACGGGCAGTACGTGCTTTTACTCTCTGCTCTTCCATTGCAACCTGGAAGCCTTCCTCATCGATTCCGTAGCCCTTTTCTTCAAGGATCTCTTTTGTCAGATCCAGAGGGAATCCATAAGTATCATAAAGCTTAAATGCATTTTCTCCGGAAAGTGTTTTTTCGTCTTTTGCCTTCATCTCCTCTTCCATGTCAGAAAGGATGCGGAGACCCTGGTCAATGGTCTTGTTAAACTGATTTTCTTCATTGGTAAGAACCTTGAAGATAAATTCCTTTTTCTCTTCAAGCTCCGGATATCCGTCTTTAGATCCCTGGATTACTTCTGCACTTAATTTTGCAAGGAAAGTTCCTTCAATTCCCAGAAGGCGTCCGTGACGGGCTGCACGACGGATCAGACGACGAAGCACATAACCGCGTCCTTCGTTGGTTGGCATAATACCGTCAGAAATCATAAACGTAGCAGAACGGATATGGTCTGTGATCAGACGAATAGACACGTCAGTCTGATAATCTTTGCCATATTCCTTACCTGCCACCTGACATACCAGATTACGAAGAGAACAGATGGTATCCACATCAAAAATAGAATCCACATCCTGAACAACAACTGCCAGACGCTCCAGGCCCATTCCTGTATCAATATTCTTGTTCTGAAGTGTTTCGTAATTGCCATTTCCGTCATTTTCGAACTGTGTAAACACATTATTCCACACTTCCATATAGCGGTCGCATTCACATCCTACCGTACAATCCGGTTTACCGCATCCGTATTTTTCACCGCGGTCATAGTAGATCTCAGAGCATGGACCACATGGGCCTGCGCCATGCTCCCAGAAATTGTCTTCTTTTCCAAAGCGGAAAATACGTTCAGCCGGAATACCAACCTCTTTATTCCAGATTTCAAAAGCCTCATCATCCTCCAGATACACAGAAGGATACAGACGTTCCGGATCCAGTCCCACAACTTTTGTCAGGAACTCCCAGGACCAGGCAATGGCTTCATGCTTGAAATAATCTCCAAAAGAAAAGTTTCCAAGCATCTCAAAAAATGTGCCATGACGGGCTGTTTTACCTACGTTTTCAATATCGCCGGTACGAATACATTTCTGACAGGTTGCCACTCTTGTCCTTGGCGGGATCTCTGCTCCTGTAAAGTAAGGCTTCAGAGGAGCCATACCTGCATTGATCAGCAGAAGACTCTTATCTCCCTGTGGTACAAGGGAAAAGCTTTTCATAACAAGATGTCCCTTGCTCTCCATAAAATCCAGGAACATCTGACGAAGTTCGTTTACTCCGTATTTTTTCATGATTGTTTCCTCCTCTATTTCACACACACCTTATGGAATTTCTTTTTACCGCGTTTCAGCACCATGCCTTCTTCGCTGAAATCCTCTTTTTTTACTGTGTGTTTGATATCTGTGATCTTCTCACCGTCAATGGATACTCCACCCTGTTCGATGGCACGACGGCCCTCAGAACGGCTTGGTACAAGACCAGTTTTTACCAGCATGGTAATAAGGTCGATGCTGCCTTCCTGGAAATCCTCATCAGTCAGCTCTGTAGACGGCATGTTCTCTGTATTGGCACCGCCTGCAAAAAGTGCTCTGGCGCCTTCCTGGGCTTTCTTTGCCTCTTCCTCGCCATGTACCAGATTGGTCAGTTCATACGCCAGTACTTCTTTGGCCTTGTTCAGCTGGCTGCCTTCCCATTTTGCCATTTCATCGATTTCTTCCAGAGGCAGGAAGGTAAGAAGACGCATACATTTGATCACATCTGCATCATCCACATTTCTCCAGTACTGGTAAAAATCAAAGGGAGAAGTTTTGTTCGGATCAAGCCATACGGCTCCGGACTGTGTCTTGCCCATTTTCTTTCCTTCAGAATTAAGGAGAAGTGTGATTGTCATGGCGTGTGCATCCTTGCCAAGCTTTCTGCGGATCAGCTCTGTACCGCCCAGCATGTTGCTCCACTGGTCGTCGCCGCCGAACTGCATGTTGCAGCCGTATTTCTGGAACAGCATATAAAAGTCATAGCTCTGCATGATCATATAGTTAAATTCCAGGAAGCTCAATCCTCTTTCCATACGCTGCTTATAGCACTCTGCAGTAAGCATGCGGTTTACGGAAAAGTGAGCACCCACTTCGCGGAGAAGCTCTACATAATTCAGACCCATCAGCCAGTCTGCATTGTTTACCATCAGCGCTTTTCCTTCGGAAAAGTCAATAAAACGCTCCATCTGCTTTTTGAAACAGTCAATGTTGTGCTGGATGGTTTCTTTTGTCATCATCTGACGCATATCGGTTCTTCCGGAAGGGTCTCCGATCATACCGGTTCCGCCGCCGAGAAGAGCGATCGGACGGTTTCCTGCCATCTGAAGACGCTTCATCAGACACAGCGCCATAAAGTGTCCTACATGAAGGCTGTCTGCGGTAGGATCAAAGCCAATATAAAATGTAGCTTTTCCATTGTTTACCATCTCTTTGATCTCATCTTCGTTTGTCACCTGGGCGATCAGCCCTCTGGCCTGCAGTTCTTCCCAAACTGTCATAATATCTTCCTCCTATACTAAAAAGCCCGGTTCCTGTCCTTTTAGGACGAGAACCGGGTCCCGTGATACCACCTAAATTCACAGAAAGCGACTGCCTTCTGCCTCGTTAAGCACGATAACGTGTGCCGATCCGCTGCAGCCTACTTACAGGACTTCCTCTGTTCGGTGCAGAGCTCCGAGATGTATTCGCAAAAGTTCCGCACGCGCCTCTCACCCTCCGGCAACTCTCTGTGTGCTTTCCTGAAGCTACTTCTTCTCTTCCAAGCCGTTTCATATACTTCTAAAAGTATACAAATCCGCCAATTATTTGTCAAGAGGGATTGCCCTGCAATTCATCAACTTAAAGTGTCAAAGAGCACTGTCAAGCCCCTGATCCGTATAAAGCTCGCTTCCGTCAGCTGCACTGGTTGCAAGCTGGTCGCACCTTTCGTTCAAAGGATTGTCTGCATGCCCCTTAACCCAGTGGAACGTTACCTGGTGTGGTTCTTTTGCTTTTAAAAGGCGCTTCCACAGATCCACATTTTTTACATCCTGATTTTTTCCACGCTTCCAGTTTTTTTTCAGCCAGGAATCGATCCAGTGCTGATTAAAAGCATCCACCAGATATTTGGAATCCGAAAAAAGCTCCACCTGGCATGGACGGTTCAATGCTTCCAGCGCCACAATGGCAGCCATCAGCTCCATACGGTTATTTGTTGTTTTTTTATATCCCCGGGATAATTCCCGTTCATGAAGCTGACCTTTGGAATCCACATATTGGAGAACTGCCCCGTAGCCTCCGGGACCATCAGGGTTTCCTCTGGCAGCACCATCGGTATATATTTTTACATACATGTTGTTTCCTCCTGTTATTTTCTATGGGCAGCAGATGAGTGCTTTCTTTTTTTGGCATCTGCAAGAATCCTGCGGGGATTTTTAATAAAAATTTCTTCTGCACAGGTACGGCCAAATTTCTTCTCTGTATAGACATAGGCTTCTCCCAGCCTGGAAACACGTTCCCTGCTTCCATGGCTGTCTGATCCGACAAAATGCACTGCCCCCTGTTTCATCAACATTCTGCAGAAACGTTTTGTTCCAAATCCTTCTTTTCCAATAAGACTGTCTGCATTTATCTGAGTCATAGCTCCCATAGAGATCAGTTCTTCTACCAAACCGATATTTTCTCTCATAATATCATACCGTTCCACATGAGCAATAACTGGCTTATATCCACTGCTCAGAAGGGCATATAACCGTTCTCTGATATAAAAAGCGTCCATACGGTTAGAAAATTCTGTCAGCACATATCTGGAGCCCGCCATAGTTGGAACCTGACCGGAACGAAGAAGGGGGACCATATCGGTCTCGGCATGAAACTCACACCCTAAATACAGTCTAAGATCCTGGTCATACTCCCAGGCAGCTTCTCTCAGAATACGAAATTGTTTTTTTATTTCTGCCATAGGAGTTTCAAACATTCTTTTTCTGTGATGTGGTGTTACGATGATCGTGCGTACACCCTGGTCATATTCCATTTTCAGCATTTTTACAGCTTCTTTTAAATCCACTGCTCCGTCATCCACATAAGGGATCATATGGCAATGGATGTCAATAAGGCCTGATACCGGCATAAACGCCTTGCACCTCCAATATTATATCATTTCCGACAGGCTTTCCATACTCCTGTCTTTTCAAAATCAGCAGCCGCCTGCTCTGCCTCCTTTACGATTTCCGGAGAATACTCCAGCATAGACAGCAGTTTAATAGCATTTCTGCTTGTTGCACGTCCCTCTTTCAGAAGGTAGTTAAAAAGTACCTGATGTTTCTGCACCTCTTCCTCAAAATGAAGATTCCGGTACTGGCCTTCCAGAATATAGGACAGTTCAATGTCATGAGTGGCAGCAAAAGGAAGAACCCATTTCTGGTTCAGTGAACTGAGTATCCTGGAGGAAGCAGCAATTCGTTCAATGGTATTTGTCCCCCGCAGCACTTCATCAATAATGCAGAGAAGAGGCTCTCCCTTTGTGCTTTCATCCAATATCCTTTTCAGCGAGCGGATTTCTACGATAAAGTAGCTTTCTCCGCCAGAGAGATCGTCTCTTAGTGCCATGGAAGTCATCACTTTAAGAAAAGGCGCCTCATAGCAGGAGCATGTACAGGTCAGAACCGTTTGTGCAAGGATACTGTTGATGGCTATGTTTTTCAAAAAAGTAGATTTTCCGGATGCATTCGATCCTGTGATCAGAACGCCCGTTTCTGCTTCTATACTGTTTGCAACTGGCTCCTGGATCAAAGGATGATAAAGATCTTCCGTCTTCAGCCGGACATGATCCTCCTCCCTTTGTATAAATTCCGGTCTGCACCAGAGCGGCAGCAGCTCCCGGAAGGAAGCAATTGCAATAGCTGCATCTAGTTCTCCCAGATTGTCCAGAAGGTCCATAATCTCTTCCGTTTTTCCCTGGATAGATTTCAAAGTCTTATTGTATGTGATGATATCGATATGGAATACCATTCGGATATAGTCAAGCAGCAGCTGAGCCGGATCTCCCGAAGTTTCATTTTTACTGGTCAGGAAAAACGCGCGCTTTTTTAATCCGGCCAGTGCCTTTTTGCCGTTACGGATATGTTCCATCTGCCTTTTTATCTCCGGCCAGTCTACATTCTCCATTTTTTCCGCTATATCCAGCATACGTAAAAAGCTGGAAAAGCAACCCAGAAAAGCGCCGATCCTTGCTCTGTCATTTCCTGCATAATAGTAAATCACATTTCCTGTACTAAGCAGAACAAATAAAAGAAGACCTGCTACAGGATACAGAGGAAGGATCACAAAAAGTGTAAGAAGAAGCACGACTAATATCAGCCAATGAAACCCCGTACGGACTGTAGGAGCGTTTTCCAATGCTAAAATGGTATCCGCAAGGGAGCCATGCCAGGTTTTCCCTACCCCCGACAGCATCATCTGCATTTTTTCTCTTTTTTCTTTATTTTCTGCAAAAAAACAAATAAGCTCTTCTCTTTTCTCTATGTCCTCTTTATGAAACAACGGCCGTCTGAGCATATCATAGAGAACATCCTCTCCCGGGGAGGAAACCGTCTGATTGATCAGCATATAGATTCTGTCCATATCCAGATCATTCCAGGTAATATCATCTATACAGAAGCCCTGTCCTTCTTTTCTGCGGAAATAATGCGAAATATTTTCGATATCTCCCGGTGAATATTCCCGCTCCGGAACCTGTCCGTAAATTCTCTGTATCTTTCGCCGAAGACGTTTTTTACTTTTATATTTTTCATAACCGATCCATATGATAAACAAAACAAACAGCACCGCCGATATCAGGATCACCGTTATATATGGATGCATAAAACCACCTTCCTTTAGCTGAAACAAAATTCACACTATAATATATCAGTTCTTTTGTTAAGCTTGAGTATACTGAAAAAATTTTTCTCTGTCAATCATAAACCCTCTGTCACAGCGGACATCCTCTCCTCATAATATGAAGTGTAGAACAAATTACGGAGGCTTTTGTAATGAGTGATTTAGCTGCTGCAAACTGTGGTTGTGGAGAAGAAAGATGCGGATGCGGATGTGAAAATCAGTGTGGCTGTGGATGCAACACAGGAAACAGCATCACTGGCGGCAACTCCTGCAGCTGTATCCTCTGGATCATCATTCTTATGTGTATCTGCGGAAACAATAATAACAATAGCTGCGGATGCGGAAACCATGGCGGCGACTGCTGCTGGATTCTTGTGATCCTCCTTCTCCTCTGCGGCGGATGCGGCAATGGATGGGGAGGAAATAACGGCTGCTTCTGAGCATTTTCAGACAGAAAAGGCAGAGGTTAATCCCTCTGCTTTTCCTGCTGCTCTTTCTTCTCATCTTGCTCCTTCTTTTGTTTTTTCTCGTTTAGACATTCCAGATCTATTTCATAAAAAGCATTTCCTTCCAGGATAATTCTCTGTTTCTCTTCTTTCAAAGCAGTTCCTCCAGATATATGATCTGCTTTATTATATGACAGATGCTTTTTTCGTGTACCATGGAGCATTTTCTATAAATGCTGCATACTATGAATACAGAAAACATACATTTTCAGCAAAGGAGTTTGTTTTATGGATCAGGAAAACATATCCCAAACTGCATTAGATCAAATGGTAAGCAGCGATCAGGGGCAGCTTCTCAAAGCAGCTGTACCTTATCTGCCGCCTCAGGGACAGCAGATGCTTTCCGTATACTCCAAACTTCAGGAGCTTTTCAATACCATACGATTATTTTCACCGGACCGGCAGGGAATGCAGTCCTGTGCCGCTGCTGCTTCTGATCCGCTGGAAATCCTTCAGGATCTCCGCCGGTTCAGTTACGGACACAGCCGACAGATGCTGGATCGTACTGCAGATATGATAGCTCTTATAGAAATCATGAAAGTTATAAATGAATAAATATCGTAAAAGGAAGGGATTTATATGGATACAAGCTGGCAAAATAATCCGAAACTTGCAGATATGGATAAAAGTAAGCTGGAAATGCTTCAGAATCTTGCAGAACAGGGAACCGGCAAAAATGCTTCTGATATGCTGCCATTTCTTATGAGTGCAGCCACCCAGGGAAAAAACAGCGGGCTTCGTTTTTCTTCCGAAGAAATTTCCACTGTACTTGAAGTCCTGAAAATGGGAAAATCTCCCCAGGAAGCTGCAAAGTTAGATCGTATTGTCAGTCTGATGAGAATGATCCGTTAAAGATCAGCTGTTCTTGCTGACTCCCTCCATAATACATTCTCTTAAAAATGCAAGTGCATGAGCAGTTGTCTGTTCCCGTATCTTGGCGCGATTGCCTGTAAAATGATACTCACGGACAACTGTTTTGCCATTATAGCAGCAGCCCATAAACACAGTTCCTACAGGCTTTTCTTTTGTACCGCCATCTGGTCCTGCAATTCCGGTAACAGAAAGGCATATATCTGTTTTAGCTACAAAACAACCGCCTTTTGCCATCTCTTTTGCACATTTTTCAGAAACAGCACCTTCCATTTTAAGCGTAGATTTTTTTACTCCCAGACTCTTGCGCTTTGCACGGTTGCTATAAGTGACCATTCCCTGAAGGAATACCTCTGATGCGCCTGGTACATTCACGATTCTGGAGGCAATGGCACCTCCTGTACAGGATTCTGCCAGGGAAAGAGTCAGCTTCTGGTCTTTCAGCATATCTACTACTGCTTCTTCCAAGGTTTTGCTTTCTTCTGTGGCAAAAATATTTTTTCCGAACCGGCTTTTCAGTTCTCTGACTACCGGTTTGATCAATTTCTTACAATCTTTTTCACTTTCCGCTTTAGCCGTCACTCTCAGATGAACTTCCCCTGTTTTCGCATAGGGAGCAATTGTAGGATTAGACTGTTTTTCAATCAGATCCTGAATCTCCTCTGCAACCTGACTTTCCCCAATGGAACAGATCTTTACCATCTGGGAATAAATAATCTCCGGCTGTTTTTTTCGAAGGAAAGGAAATACTTCTTCCTCAAACATAGGCTTCAGTTCATTTGGAGGTCCTGGAAGAAGGATTGCTGTTTTGCCATTTTTTTCAATGATCAGCCCCGGAGCTGTTCCATTATGATTATCAAGCACCAGTGCACCCTGAGGGACCATTGCCTGTTTGTAGTTATTCGATGTGATCCTGCGCTGAGAATCATTTTTTTCATACTGCTTCAGGTATGCTTCCAGAAGTTCTCTGCTGTGAGCATCCTCAACAAGGGGAAGTCCCAGAACCTCTGCTGTGATTTCTTTTGTAAGGTCGTCTTCAGTAGGTCCCAGACCTCCGGTAAGGATAACAACATCAGAACGATCCAGAGCTGTTTTGATCGTACTTCTCATTCGTTCTTCATTATCTCCCACCACAGTCTGATAATACAAAGTCAGACCAAGCTGCGCACATTTTTCTGCCAGATAAGCACTGTTTGTATTTACAATATTTCCAAGTAATATTTCTGTTCCCACTGCTACCAATTCTGTAATCATCTTTTGCAGCCTCCTTTTTTATCTCCTAAGTAAAATGAAACTTCCTGTTATTCCTGCATAGACAGTACAGAACGATTCTGCCAGATGTAGGTGATAAGAGAAATCACTGTCAGCGCCAGAGACAGCCAGATAAAAATCTGCTCCAGTACTGCAAATACCCCGCCAAAATGCAGGATCAGAAGGATGATCATTATCATCTGTGAAACTGTTTTAAATTTGCCCCAGTAATTTGCTGCGATCACAATACCGTTTTCTGCAGCGATCAGACGGAACCCACTTATAATAAACTCTCTTGCAATGATCACGATCACGATCCATGCCGGAAGTCTCTCCAGCTGGATCATACAGATCATAGCCGAACATACAAGCAGCTTATCTGCCAGAGGATCCATAAATTTTCCAAAGTTTGTTACCAGATGGTGCTTTCTTGCAAGATATCCATCAAACCAGTCTGTTACGCTGGCTCCCACAAAGATCACCAGGGAAATATACCTGTTTGCCTCTCCTCCGATGTCTGTCAACAAAAATAAAACCATAAAAGGAACAAGTATCATTCTGCCAACTGTTAGTTTATTCGGTGTATTCATCTGCCAATTCTCCTATCAAATCATATTCCAGTGCTCCGGTTACTTTAACTTTTGCAAAATCTCCCGTCATCAGAAGCTCCCCTGTCTGTACAAAAAGATATCCGTCTACCTTTGGGGCATCTCCGTATGTACGCGCAATATAAGCGCTTTCTCCAGAAACCTTTCCCTCGATCATAACCATCAGTTCCTGTCCGATACGATCATTTCCCTTTTCCAGAGATATTTCCTGCTGAAGTTCCATGATCTCATCTCTTCTTTCCTCCTTCAGTTCCTCTGGAACCTGATCTGTCATTTTTTCTGCAGGCGTTCCCTCTTCCGGAGAATAGGTAAAGGCTCCCAGCCGGTCAAATTCCATCTGGTCTACAAAGTCCATCAATTCCTGATGATCCGCTTCTGTTTCTCCCGGAAATCCTGTTATCAATGTAGTACGAAGAACAATATCCGGGATCTCTCTTCTTAATTTTTCTATGATTTCTGTAAGCTGGGCTCTGGTGGTGCGGCGCCCCATTCGCTTCAGGATTTTGTCACTTGCATGCTGAATAGGAAGATCAAGGTAATGGCATATCTTTTTTTCTTCCTTCATAACCTGGATCAGATCGTCATAAATTTCTTCCGGATAGCAGTAAAGTACACGAATCCAGCGGATTCCTTTGATCCGGCAAAGTTTTTTCAAAAGAATATGAAGAGTTTTCTTCCCGTAAAGATCTGTTCCGTATACAGTAGTCTCCTGAGCTACCAGGATCAGTTCTTTTACTCCCTGCTCTGCCATATATTCTGCCTGCGCAAGAAGCCTTTCTTCCGGCACACTGCGGAAGCTTCCTCTTAAAGACGGGATAATGCAGTAGGTACAATGCTTGTCACAGCCCTCTGCAATCTTCAGATATCCATAATGCCCCCCTGTAGTAAGTACCGGACGGCCGGTATCTTCCGGAAGCTCATTAATATCCCGGTATTCCTCAAAATGTCTTCCTGAACATGCTTCTTCTACTGCTTTCAGAATGTCTCTGTAAGAAGAAGTACCCAGAACAGCGTCCACCTCTGGAATTTCCTGAATGATTTCCTCCTTATAACGCTGTGCCATACATCCGGTTACGATCAGCGCCTTACAGGTACCTGATTTTTTGTATTCTGCCATTTCCAGGATGTTTTCAATACTTTCTTCTTTTGCATCGTGGATAAAGCAGCAGGTATTGATCACAATGATCTCTGCATCTTCTTCTGAATCTACGATCTCATGACCGTTTTCGGTAAGAAGTGCCAGCATCTCCTCTGAATTTGTCAGGTTCTTATCACAGCCCAGTGAAATAAATAATATTTTCATAAAATCTCCTGATATATATAAGGAGCGCTGTAAAAACAACGCCCCACTGTCTTTGTTTTATTCTTCGGTTTCTTCTGTAACTGTCTCTGCAGTTTCGGAAACAGTCTCTGCTTCTGCTGTTACCGCTTCTTCCGGCTGCGCTTCGTTTTCTTCTTCGCCATTATCTGCAACGATCTTTACCTGTCCCTGATAAAATTCATCAATGGCAACAGAAAGCGGTTTTTTTCCTGCCGCGCCTCTTACCATAGGCTCTGCGCCTGCAATAAGCTGACGTGCACGTTTGCTTGTAGCCAGTACAAGAGAGTAACGGCTGTTCAGCATCATTGTGTTGTCGTCTTCCTCTGCATTGTTATTAATTGCCTGAATCAGTTCTGAATAGGACGGATGAATCATATTATAAGTCTCCTTTCATTAATTCCCGGGATTGTTCCTGGATTTTTTTGATAAACTCTGTATTCCGCTGTGTTTTACAGCGTTCACTTGAAATGATCCGGTGAAGCTCGTCAACGCACTCCTCCAGTTCATCATTTACCAGAAGATAATCATAAGCTTCCATGCCTTCTGCTTCCTCAGACGCCCTGCTCAAACGAGAACGGATGACTTCCGGCGCTTCAGTTCCTCTTCCCACCAGTCGTCTTTCCAATTCTTCCATGTTGGGAGGCGTCACAAAGATCAGCACTGCTTCGGGGATCTTTTCTTTTATCTTCATCGCTCCCTGGATCTCTATCTCCAGGATTACATTTTTGCCTTCGGAAAGCTTCTCCTCCACATAAGGGCGGGGAGTCCCATAATAATTATCTACATATCTGGCATACTCCAAAAGCTGGTCTTCCCGAATCATCTGTTCTACTTCTTCTACGGTACGGAAAAAATATGCTTTTCCGTCTTCCTCTCCCGGTCTGGGAGCACGAGTAGTTACAGAAACGGATAACGCATACTCCTGATATTTTTCCAGGAGACGTCTCATAACCGTTCCCTTACCAGCTCCGGAAAATCCGGATACCACTGCCAAAACACCTTTACTCATGTTCTTCTCCTCTGTCTTCAAAATCATATGCCTCCGCAAATCGCCTTGCTATGGTTTCCGGCTGAAGAGCCGACAGCACAATATAGTCGTCCGAAGTAACGATTACAGCCTTTGTCTTACGCCCCTGTGTGGCATCCACCAGTGAGCGAGTTCCCTTAATGCTCTGTACCATACGCTTTACCGGTGCAGCATCCGGACTGACAACAGCAACAATCTTCTGAGAATTTACAACATTTCCAAAACCTACATTTATCAACTTTGCCACAGATCAGTATGCCTCCATTACTCTATATTCTGGATCTGCTCACGGATCTTTTCTATTTCTGTTTTCAGATCGATCGCAATATCGGAAATCTGGATATCACTGGATTTTGACAGAATCGTGTTTGCCTCTCTGTTCATTTCCTGTGCCATAAAATCCAGTTTGCGTCCGATTCCTTCCTGCTCGCTGAGTATTTTTTTCATACCGCGGATATGACTGTGGAGCCGGACAGTTTCTTCATCATTACAGATTTTATCTGAAAAAAGAACAACCTCTGCCGCAATACGGTTATCATCGATCTGCGAATCCTCCAGAAGTTCATGAACCTTTGTTTCCAGCTTTTCTCTGTATGCCTGGACAACCTCCGGCGAACGCTTCTCTACCATAGAAACTTTTTCATCCAGTCCCTCCAGCTTAGCAAGCAGATCATTTTTCAAATGTTTTCCTTCCCGTTCTCTTGCTTCCACAAATCTTGTGCACGCTTCCTTCAAAGGCGTCTCCAGACAATTCCAGAGTTCCTCTTCGTTTACCGGCTGTTCTTCCATAGTCAGAACCTCCGGATATCTGGAAAGCATTGTCACGCTGATATCATTTTTCAGCTGGAACTCCTGTTCCATTTCTTTTAGGTATCCCAGATATTCTGCCGCAAGATCACGATTAAATTTCAGGGCAACGCTTCCTGCTGTATAGTCCTCGTAAGTAATAAAAATATCCACCTTGCCGCGCTGCATGTATGTCTTTATCAGATTACGGACCTGCCCCTCAAAAAGATTCAGCTTCCTGGGCATCTTGATGTTCAGATCCAGATATCTGTGATTCACTGATTTCAGCTCCACTGTGATCTTCCACTCTTTTGTCACGGCTTCAGCCCGGCCGAAGCCTGTCATACTTTTTATCATAATGTCTTCTCTCTTTGCAGATTACTTATATCTTTACATACAGATTGATTATAAAACATCTGAACAGGGTAGTCAATTATTTTTTCGGATTGTCTTATTTTCTCTCATCCCCAGATACCACTGCGGACTTCTTCTAAATGCTCCAGAATATAGTTGTATATTTCAATAGAAACATCGTCTGGATAATGAATCCCATCTAATGTAGAATAGCCATTTTCTGTCAGATGTGTATAGATATCGATATAATTAACACCGATCAAATTCGCCTCCATGGAAGAGTTAAAGCTTTCAATCTGGGCATTTGTCACATAAGGATCATTTTCTACCGGACCTACAGACACAAAATAGGTGGAAGCTCCCAGATCCGTCCACTCCTTCGCTTTCTGATTGATGTACTGAATATATTCATTTACATGATGAACATCATTTACCCCCATCAAAATAATCACTGCCGTATTGTCCTGGATCTCGTCTTCAATTTCCGGAACTCCGTCAGAAATCATCCAGTCATATCCCATAGAAGACAGACAGGACCATATACTGTCATCCTGAACTGCATCACGGATTCCTTCCGTTCTGGAATCTCCGATAAAAATAAGTTTATCATTGGTAACTGTCTCAGGATGATCCGGCTTACTGATCCTACCTTCCTCTGCTCCATAGGCCGGTTCAGGGATCCGAACTAAAAGACATAACATCAGGGTCAGAATACTGCCTGAAATAAAAATACTTTTTTTCACCGTCACACCTCCCAATATATCAGATACCTTCTTTTTCAGATATTTTTACTATGACACAGTTTTTTCAGAATGTCAAACAATAGAAAAGGACTGCACTGCTGACAAAAATCTCTGTTTCAGTCAGATGACAGTCCTTTTATGGGTTTTATATTTTATGGGTTTACATGAGTGATTCTTCTATAAAAATAATACAAGGTAAATAAATTAACTCGTTGTGCTAGATGAAATTAAAATAAAGAAACTTCAACAAAATGTGCTATCCTATTTGTAGGCATACAAATTCGA
>URWL01000007.1 GCA_900551465.1 uncultured Blautia sp.
TATGGGACGGTATAAATTCCGATTTATTCTGATGTTCTTTTTTGCAGTAGCAGGTACGATCTTTAATATCTGGGGACCTAAGATCCTTGGAAAAGCCACTACAGAGCTGTTTTCGGGTCTTGTGGCAAAGGTGAACGGCACAGGCGGCATTGATTTTGAAAAAATAGGGATGATCCTTTTAAGTGTTATGGCACTTTATCTGGTAAGTTCCTGCTTCTCATTTATACAGGGATTTGTCATGACTGGAATATCGAATGATGTGACTTATAATCTGAGAAAGGATATTTCCAAGAAGATAAACCGGCTGCCGATGAACTATTTTGAGAGCAGAACAAACGGAGAAATCCTTTCACGGGTAACGAATGATGTAGATACCCTTCAGATGAGCTTGAATCAGAGTATGACGCAGCTGATCACTTCTGTAACAACACTGGTCGGTGTACTGTTTATGATGCTTTCCATTAATGTCTGGATGACTGCTGCAGCCTTGCTGATTCTTCCGGTTTCTATGCTGATCATCAATTTTGTGATGAAGCATTCTCAGAAATATTTCCGGGATCAGCAGAGCTATCTTGGAAAAGTAAACGGGCAGATCGAGGAAAATTATGGCGGACATAATGTAGTCAAGGTGTTCAGTAAGGAACAGGATGCAGTAAGGGAATTTGAAGAAGATAACAAAAAACTTTATGAATCTGCATGGAAATCTCAGTTCTTTTCCGGAATGATGATGCCTGTCATGCAGTTTGTAGGCAATCTGGGGTATGTGATGGTAGCTTTTCTGGGAGGTGTATTTACCATTAAGGGAAGTATTGAGGTAGGAGATATCCAGTCTTTCTTCCAGTATATCCGAAACTTTACCCAGCCGATCCAGCAAATCGCCCAGGTAACGAACCTTCTGCAGTCGTCTGCAGCAGCTTCCGAGAGAGTGTTTGAGTTTCTGGATGAGCCGGAAGAGGTACAGAAAGCGGAACATCCTGTTTCTGTTGAGAAACTTTCCGGTGAGGTACAGTTTGATCATGTGTCTTTTGGATATGATCCGGAGAAGATCATTATCCATGATTTTTCTGCCAAGGTTAAGGACGGTCAGAAGATTGCCATTGTAGGACCTACAGGTGCAGGAAAGACTACAATGGTGAAACTGCTTATGAGATTCTATGATGTAAACAGCGGACAGATCCGGGTGGATGGTCACGATATCAGAGACTTTAACAGAAGTGAACTTCGGGAAATGTTTGGCATGGTACTTCAGGATACCTGGCTGTTTTCCGGAACAATTATGGAGAATATACGCTATGGAAGACTGGATGCCACAGATGAGGAGGTTATTGCAGCGGCTAAGGCGGCTCATATCCATAATTTTATTATGCAGCAGCCCGGAGGCTATCAGATGGTGCTGGATGAAGAGACCAGTAATATCTCCCAGGGGCAGAAACAGCTTCTTACCATTGCCAGAGCCATTCTGGCAGACAATAAGATCCTGATTCTGGACGAGGCAACCTCTTCGGTAGACACCCGAACGGAAATGCAGATCCAGAAAGCAATGAATAATCTGATGAAAGGAAGAACCAGCTTTGTGATCGCTCATCGCCTTTCTACCATTAAGGATGCAGATCTTATCCTTGTAATGAAAGACGGAGATATCATTGAGCAGGGAAATCACAAGGAGCTTCTGGAAAAAGGCGGATTTTATGCCGAGTTGTATAATAGTCAGTTTGAAAATGGAAGAAAAGATCAGATGTGTTCCTGAAAAGAACAGCCGGTGACAGAACTCTTGTCATCGGCTGTTCTTTTAGATATAATGAAAGATACCTGCATGAAAAGACTGTAAATGAATTCTTCTGGGGATTGCATATTACAGTCGGATCCGGAGCAACGTGTATGATAAAAATGATACTACGAAAAAATCCAGAATAAAGGAGGATTTAACATGATCGTAACTACAACTAATGCAATAGAAGGAAAAAGAATTGTAGAATATAAAGGAATCGTGTTTGGTGAAGTTGTCAGCGGTGTAAATGTGCTGAGAGATTTTACCGCAGGAGTCAGAAACTTTTTTGGCGGAAGATCGGCCGGCTATGAGGAAGAACTTCAGAATGCCAGGGAAGAGGCTATCCGTGAAATGGAAGAAAGGGCAGCAGGCCGGGGCGCTAATGCAGTGATCGGTGTGGATGTAGACTATGAAGTTCTGGGAACTGATAATGGAATGATCATGGTAACTGTCAGCGGTACAGCTGTTGTGGTCTCATAATCTTATGCCTGCAGAAAAGACAGGACGGGAATATCTGGATCAGGTGATCTCCTGCCTCCGAAAAAGACTGGAGGAGGTAAATGCTTCTATTGAAGCAGGTACCAGAGAGATCGAAGACATGCATGAATACTACTGGGAAAATTATACAGAGATGGACCAGTACGGATATGAGGAATTTGATAACAGGCAGGCCCTTCTGGCTCAGGTAAATGCAAACCAGGAGCAGCTCCTTTTGCGTAAAAGATTCCGAAATATGATGGATTCTCCCTTTTTTGGAAGAGTGGATTTTATTTACGAAGGAGATGAAGAGCCGGAACAGTTTTATATCGGGATCGGGAACCTGGCGGAACAGGCAGGAGGACGTCCTCTGGTCAATGACTGGAGAGCGCCTGTCAGCGGGCTGTTTTATGATTACGATAAAGGACCGGCATCTTATGAAGCACCGATGGGAACGCTTGCCGGAGAAATCTGCTCCAAGTGGCAGTATAAGATTCGCCGGGGAGAAATGATCTATGAATTTGAAAGTGATATCAAGATTGATGATGACATCCTGAAAGCAGAACTTGGAAGCTGTGGAGAGGTGCAGCTGAAAAATATCATCCGCACCATACAGAAGGAGCAGAATGCGATTATCCGAAATACCGAAGACCGGATCATGGCAATTCAGGGAACTGCCGGAAGCGGAAAGACATCTGTGGCTCTGCACAGGATCGCATATCTTCTTTATCATGACAGGAAGAATCTGAAATCTTCTAATATTCTGATCCTTTCGCCAAACAGTGTGTTTGCCGATTATATTTCCCATATCCTGCCTGAGCTTGGAGAAGAAAATATCCGGGAAATGAGCTTTGATCTTTTTGCTTACAGAGATCTTCAGGATATCGCTGCAGACTGTGAGGATAAGTATGATCAGATTGAGAAAGCGGTGCAGAATCCTTCCACCTGGAAACAGTACAGGGAAAAACAGTCGCCGGAGTTTGCCTCCCGCCTGGACGGGTTTATGCTGGAACTGGAGGATGAGCTGATGAATTTCCGGGAGGTGGAGTACAAAGGCTGTGTAATGACGGAATCTGAGATCATCCGGCTGTTTTATGACAGATTTCTCGACATTCCCCTTTTATCCAGAATGGAAGCCATTGCGGAATATTTTATCGATCAGGTGGAAACACTACGTGACAGAGATCTTTCTGAAGAGGAAAGAGAGGAACTCACAGATAAATTTATGAAAATGTACAGCACCAGAGACTGCTATGTTCTGTACAGCCGTTTTCTGGACAGAGAGGGCTACCGGCCTTTGCCGAAACGTCCTGTAGAAAAACGTGCTCTTAAATATGAGGATGTCTACCCGCTTCTTTATTTGAAACATCACCTGATCCGGTGCCGGACGCACAGCGAGATCCGTCATCTGGTAGTAGATGAGATGCAGGATTATTCCTGGATTCAGTATCTTCTTTTGCAGAAGCTTTTTCCATGCAGGATGACGATCCTGGGAGATAAAGCTCAGACCATGGAGGAGGAACAGCAGGATGTGATGAAATTTCTGCCGAAGATTTTCGGGAGAAATATCCGTAAAATCTATATGAACAGAAGCTACCGGAATACGGTGGAAATCGCGGAATATGCCAACCGACTGGCCGGGATTACAGATATGGAACTGTTTGAACGTCATGGAGAACCGGTTCGGGAGGAAAATTTTATATCTCAGGAGAAAGCGCTGGATGCTGTTCTGGAAGGATGGCTGCAGGCGGAGGATCGTCTGGAAACTGCGGCAGTGATCCTGATGACAGAAAAAGAGGCAGAGAAAGCTTCGATATATCTGATGGATCGTTTGGAAGATCTGGCTCCTGAAAAAACAGACAGGCTGTTCTATCTTAACAGAAACAGCGGCAAATTCCAGAAGGGACTGACAGTTACTACCTTTTACCTTGCAAAGGGACTGGAATTCGACAGAGTTTATGGTGTGTTTAGCGAAAAAGACCAGAGTTCCCTAAAGACGCAGGCGGAATACATCACTGCCACAAGGGCGCTTCATGAGTTGTTTATGTACAGAATCTGTTAATGGGAACAGCCTGTACAGAAGGCAGAAATTGCTGTCAGGAGACGGCAGACGACAGAATTTCAAACCGAAAATATGACAGGAGTTTATATTTTTTTCATAGGATTTTCACATTGCGGCATGGAAAATTTATTGACAGGCATGTAATAAAATTGTAAAATATGGTACAAAGGCTTCAATTATGATTCGTATTTAAGGAGGATATCATGAAGAATAAAAAATTACTTGCTGTTCTGGCACTTACAGTAACTGCATCTGTTTTTATGGCAGGCTGCGGCTTTGGCGGCGACGAACCGGAAGAGCAGAAGGTTGTCAGCGTAACACCTGCACCGGAAGTGACCAAGGCACCGACTGCGACACCGACCATCGCTCCTAATGTACAGAACACCACTTATACATCAGCGGACAAATCTGTTTCTATTAATCTCCCGGATGCTACCTGGGCAAATAAGACAGATGAGTCAGGTACTATTAGTTTTGAATCACCGGAAAACGGAAATATCCTGATTCTTCATGGCCAGGGAGAGGAGACTATGGCAGCAACCGTAATCCCAAGCACTCAGGATATGGCGGTTTCTCTGGAGCAGGCAGACGGCGATAAAGTTCAGGGAACAGACTTTGAGATCCAGGATTATAAAGCAGAAGATGTAAACGGTATCGGTGTTTACAGCTATGTGACAAAAATGATAAATACAGAAAAAAGTGACGGAGCTCTTTATGTGGTTCATAAGGTATTTGCCAATGCCAGTGAATATTATACAATTGAGGCATCTGTGAAAAATGAAGCGGCTCTTGCTTCTGTGAAAAGTGCAGTGGATTCCTTTAAGATTCTTGGAAACTCTACTTTGAAAGAAGCGGCTCCGGGAACAGCACCGGCAGCAGGAACTACAACTGGAACGGATGGAGCAGATGCTGCAGCCAATAATGCCGGCACAAATGCACCGGCAGCAGAAAACGCCGGAACAGACACTGCGTCAGGAACGGATGCAGGAACATCAGATTCAGCAGGAACCAATACAGAATCTGAGGGAAGCACTTCCTCCGGAACTACCAGCTCAGGTGGATTTACAGAGGAGCAGCTCAGCAATACAGATTCAACAAGAACTATTTACAGAAACTCTGACGGACATCCGATCGTAATCCAGCCGGATGGAAACGGAAGCTGGGTGGACTTTGACGGTAATACCTACAACTTTGTAAACGACGAGGATGTTTACGCAGAGGACGGAACCGATTATTACTGGCACGGAGAAGCTGCAGACGTATACTATATGCCTGTTCAGTAACTACGGCAGAAGTATCATATAGCAGACAGTAAAGGCAGGTGAGAGATCATCTGCCTTTTTATAAGGAGAGGGACAGTGGAAGCATACGGAAAATTTGCGCAGGTTTATGATATGTTCATGGACAACATAGATTATGAAAAGTGGGCGGAATATATAGAAGAGCACCTGAAAGCCAGGGGAATAGAAGATGGCCTTGTGCTGGAGCTTGGTTGCGGCACAGGGACGATGACAGGATTGCTGGCACAAAAGGGATATGATATGATCGGTGTGGATAATTCTGAAGAAATGCTGGCAGAGGCCATGAAGAAAAAAATGGAGATCGGACAGGATATCCTGTATCTTTTGCAGGATATGCAGGAATTTGAGCTGTATGGAACGGTGCGGGCAGTGGTAAGTGTCTGCGACAGTCTGAATTATATCACGGACAGAGAAGAACTTCTTCAGGTATTCCGTCTGGTAAATAATTATCTGGATCCGAAGGGGATTTTTTTGTTTGATATGAATACCGTACATAAATACAGAGATATCCTCGGAGAGACAACTATTGCGGAAAACCGTGACGAAGGAAGTTTTATCTGGGAAAACAGTTATGATCCGGAAAATGGGATCAATATTTATGAGCTGGCTGTTTTTCTTCCGCGGGAGGACGGCCTCTACGAAAAATGTGAGGAACTGCACTGTCAGAAAGCTTACGAACAGAAGGAAATCCAGAATCTGATCCGGGAGGCAGGTATGGAGCTTCTGGCGGTTTATGATGCTTATACCATGGCTCCTGCCCGGGAGGACAGCGAGCGACTGTTTTTTGTGGCAAGAGAAAAAGGAAAAGAAGTTTAAGTAAAAACGATTTTAGAATATGATGATTCAGGAGGAAAGAAATGAAAGATTATATTGTAAGAGCAACAGCAGCAGACAGCCAGGTTCGTGCATTTGCTGCTGTGACAAGAGAGACAGTAGAGACAGCAAGAAAGTCGCATAATACCAGCCCGGTAGCAACGGCTGCTCTGGGCCGTCTTCTTACAGCAGGTGCCATGATGGGCGTGATGATGAAGGGGGAGAAAGATATCCTTACTCTTCAGATTAAGGCTGATGGTCCAATCAACGGAATCACTGTTACAGCAGATTCCCAGGGAAGAGTTAAAGGATATGTGGGAAATCCGGAGGTAATTCTTCCTGCAAATGAAAAGGGAAAACTGGATGTGTCCGGTGCAGTTGGAAATGGTTTTCTGAATGTGATCAAGGATATGGGGCTGAAAGAGCCTTATTCCGGACAGGTGGATCTGCAGACCGGAGAGATTGCAGAAGATCTGACCTATTATTTTGCAGTCAGTGAGCAGGTTCCGTCAGCAGTTGGCCTTGGAGTTCTGATGAATAAGGATAACACGGTGCAGCAGGCCGGAGGATTTATTGTGCAGGTTATGCCTTTTGCAGAAGAAAAGACCATTGCAAAGCTGGAGGAGAATATCCAGAAGATCCAGTCAGTTACTACACTTCTGGAGCAGGGCCATACACCGGAGAGGCTTCTTGAGGCGGTGTTTGAAGGTTTTGATGTGGACATTATGGATAAGGTTCCGGCAGAGTTTTACTGCAACTGCAGCAAGGAACGTGTGGAAAAAGCCCTGATCAGTATCGGACGCAAGGATCTGAATGAGATGATCCAGGAAGGGAAGGAAGTAGAACTGAACTGCCACTTCTGCAACACCAATTATGTGTTCAGTGTGGAGGAACTGAAAGAAATTCTCAGAAAATGTAAATAAGAACTGTGATAAGACGCCGGTTTGCTGCTGTGATCGGAATAAACAGTAACGCCGGATGTCCGGCAGAAACGGACAGGAAAGGGGAAAATATGAAGGATGGATTTATAAAGGTCAGTGCAGGAACTCCGGATGTAAGAGTTGGAGACTGCGAATATAATGCAGATGAGATCATCCGTATGGCTCATGAAATGGAAGGACAGGGAGCCAGGATCATGGTGTTTCCGGAGCTTTGTATCACCTCCTACAGCTGCGGAGATCTTTTCTGGCAGGAAACCCTTCTGAATGAAGCAAAGGCACAGCTGATCCGAATTGCGGAGGAAACAGGAGATGTGGACGGCCTGATCTTTGTAGGGCTTCCTATGGAGTATAACGGAAAGCTTTATAACGTGGCTGCCGGGATCAGCGGGGGAGAAGTTCTGGGTCTGGTGCCCAAAATAAATATCCCGAATTATAACGAGTTTTATGAAAGCCGTTATTTTACATCCGGAAAAGATGTGAACGGATGGGTTACCTTCTGGCACAGTGACAGCTCTGACACAGAGTATCCAGAGTATGAGGCTATGGTTTCTCCGCACTTACTTTTTACCTGTCCCCAGATGCCGGAACTGAAGGTGGCGGCAGAAATCTGTGAAGATCTCTGGGTGGCGGATCCGCCAAGCACCTGTCATGCTTATCATGGAGCATCCTTGATCGTTAATCTTTCTGCCAGTGATGAATTGGTAGGAAAGGACAGTTATCGAAAAAATCTGGTCAGCAGCCAGTCTGCAAGACTGGTATGCGGTTATATTTATGCTTCTGCCGGAATCGGGGAATCAACCCAGGATGTAGTGTATGCAGGACACGATCTGATCGCGGAAAACGGCACAGTTCTTGCAGAAAGCAGGAAGTTTACCAACGGGGCAGTCTACGGCGTACTGGATATCCGGAAGCTGGTCAATGAGCGCAGACGAATGACTACATTTCAGTTTGCAGCGGACAAAGCACAGGAGATGGAGTCTTATTATGATGAAGTGTTCTTTGACCTGCAGACAACAGAAACAGATCTGACAGGTCTGATTGATTCCAGGCCTTTTGTGCCGGCTGCCATGGAAGAAAGAGAACGCCGCTGCGATGAGATTCTGAATATCCAGGCAACAGGTCTGATGAGACGACTTGCACACATCCACTGCCAGAATGCAGTAATTGGTCTGTCCGGAGGTCTGGATTCCACTCTTGCACTCCTGGTGACCGTCCGTGCTTTTGATATGCTGGGCATTTCAAGAGAAAAGATCACGGCTGTGACTATGCCCTGCTTCGGAACTACAGACAGAACCTACAACAATGCCTGTCAGCTGAGTCTCTGTCTGGGAACAGAGCTTCGCGAAGTGAACATCCGGGAGGCGGTAAGTCTTCATTTCCGGGATATCGGACATGATCCGGAAATTCATGATGTCACATACGAAAACAGTCAGGCAAGAGAGAGAACTCAGATTTTGATGGATATTGCAAATCAGAAGGGCGGTATTGTGATCGGAACCGGCGATCTTTCTGAACTGGCGCTGGGATGGGCGACCTTTAACGGAGACCATATGTCTATGTACGGAGTAAACGGCTCCGTTCCAAAGACACTGGTACGCCATCTGGTAAGATATTATGCAGATACCTGCGGAGAAAAGAAACTGTCAGAGATCCTTCTGGATATTCTGGACACTCCGGTGAGCCCGGAACTTCTTCCGCCAAAGGATGGCAAAATCGCACAGAAAACAGAGGATCTGGTAGGACCTTATGAACTTCATGACTTTTTCCTGTATCATATGCTTCGCTGGACCTGTCCGCCGGCAAAGATCTTCCGTATGGCAAAGACTGCTTTTGCCGGAGAATATGATGAGGAAACCATACTGAAATGGCTGAAGACTTTTTACAGACGGTTCTTTACCCAGCAGTTTAAGCGCTCCTGTCTGCCGGACGGCCCAAAGGTGGGAAGCGTGGCAGTTTCTCCAAGGGGAGATCTGCGTATGCCAAGTGATGCCTGTGGAACCTTGTGGATGAGAGAAGTGGATAAAATAAAAATCTGAAAAATACCCGTTATCGGAAAAATGTAAAAATCCGGTAACGGGTATTTTTTATTGGATTTCTGCTTTTTTAACTGCGTCCTGGATGGCATGGATCAGCATCAAAGAGGTGTACTTCTGATCACTTGCATATTCCAGTTTATCCAGATCACACCCACTGTAGATCTGACTTGCCAGTTCTTCGATGGCGGGTTCCACAAGCGGGAACATAGCTGCTGTGCTTTCGCTTAAGTTTGCCAGATGGATAGATTGTATCCTGTCTGCATCTACAGTGACTTCCACATCAAAACTGTTTCCGTTCAGTGCAATGGAGGAGCGGTAGATTCCCGGAGTGTAGACAGCGTCAGGAGTTGTGGAAGCTGTTTTTGCTCTGCCGGGACCGAACATGACAAATAGCAGGATTCCCAGGATGGAAAGAAACAAAAGGAAGATTCCTGTATAAATGATCTCCTTCATATGTAAAACAATGATCTTGGTTCTGGAACTCATATGGCTGCCTCCTGGTCAGAATATGTAAGTACTGCTGTAAATAACATCTGTATGGATCATACAGAACAGGAAAAGAACTTATGATTTATCATATGCAGGCAGTCTTTTCTTTATGATAAAAATGAGTGATTGTAGAAATCGAACATATGTGCTACAATGGAAGAAAAAATTCAGGGAGGAAATTATGCCGCTTCAGTTTATCATTGGAAATTCCGGAGCCGGAAAATCTTATACAGCGTTTCAGAGTCTTATTTCTGATGCTGTGGACCATCCGGAAAAACTGTATTATGTGATTGTGCCGGAGCAGTTTACCATGCAGACACAGAAAACTCTGGTACAGATGCACCCGGATGGTGGAATCTTGAATATTGATGTTCTGAGTTTTGACCGTCTTGCTTACCGTGTACTGGAAGAAACCGGCGGTGATGTCAGAAGGATACTGGAAGAAACCGGAAAAAATATGATCCTCCAGAAACTGGTTCAGAAACATCAGAAGGAACTGGTATATCTGAAAAATCAGATGAAAAAACCCGGATATCTGGATGAGGTAAAATCTCTGATCTCGGAATTTATGCAGTATAGTGTGGGAGAGGCAGAGATAAAGAAGATGCAGGAGGATGCGTCAGACAGAACCCTTCTTCAGATGAAGCTTCAGGATGTGTCAGTACTGTATCATGGATTCCGGGATTATCTGAAAGATCATTATATGACAGCTGAGGAAGTTCTGGAAATCCTGGCAAAGCAGATTGCTTTTTCCGAAAAACTGAAAGACAGTGTTCTTTTGCTGGATGGATTTACTGGTTTTACACCGATACAGATCCAGGTGATCCGGGAACTGCTGATATCATGTGAAAAGGTATCTGTTACAGTGACTATGGACGTGCGGGAGCCATTTTTGTATAAAGAAAAATCTCATCAGCTTTTTTATATGAGTCATAAGATGATCCGAAGTCTCTGTGAACTTACGAAAGATATTCTGGAGCCGATCTGGATAGCGCCGGGCAGTAAGTCCCGCCATGCCCGGGCAGAGGCTTTGGCATTTCTGGAGCAGAATATCTTCCGGTACCAGAAAAAAACATTTTCCGGTAAGCAGGATTCCATAAGGATTTTCTGTGCGGGAGATCCGGTCAGAGAAATGGAGGAAACTGCAAGAAGAATTCTGCGGCTTGTCAGGGAGGAAGGCTGCCGTTATGGAGAGATCGCGGTGATCACAGGAGATCTGGAAACCTATGGAAGTCTTGCAAGACAGGCATTTGAAGATGCAGGAATTCCTTTCTTTGTGGACGAAAAGCATTCTATTCTTATGAATCCTTTTGTGGAATATATCCGGGCTGCTCTGGAAATGGCTGCCCAGGGATTTTCCTATGAAAGTGTATTCCGATATCTCAGATGCGGAATGTCCGATGTGACCAGAGAGGAGACAGACTGGCTGGAGAACTATGCAGTGGCGCTGGGGATCCGTGGATTTAAACGGTGGAAGGAAAAGTGGGTGCGGGTTTATCGGGGCATGAAAGAGGAATCTCTTCTGGAGATCAACAGAATCCGTGAGAAATTCATAGAAGAAACGGAGGCTCTGGCACTGGGATTTTCCGGAAGAAAGAAAACCGTCAGGGAATACTGCCAGTATCTTTACGAGTTTATTGTGAAAAGCCGTATTCAGGAAAAATTAAAGATTCAGGAGGAGATATTTGCACGAAAAGGCATCAGGGCAATGGAAAAAGAGTATGCTCAGATCTATGGGATCGTTATGGAGCTGCTGGATAAAATGGCAGAGATCCTGGGTGAGGAAATCGTATCTTCGGAAGAATTTCGACAGATTCTTGAAACAGGAATGTCCCAGGCAAAGGTTGCTCTGATTCCTCCGGGGGTCGATCAGGTCCTTGTTGGGGATATGGAGAGAACTCGACTGAAAGATATCCGTGCTCTGTTTTTTGTGGGAATGAATGAAGGAAACATTCCAAAGAAAACAGAATCCGGCGGACTTCTTACAGAACTGGACAGAGATTTTTTTGAAGATCAGGGAGTGGAGCTTGCTCCGGGGCCAAAAGAACTGATGAATATGCAGAGATTTTATCTGTATCTGAATCTTACCAGACCTTCTGAACATTTATATCTTTCTTACAGCTGCTCCAATGCCAAAGGAGAAGCGGTCAGTCCGGCCTACCTGATTGGTACAGTGCGGAAGCTGTATCCGGATCTTCTGGCAGAAAAGGCGGAGGAACCGGAGAATCCTCTGGACCTTCTGGAAACTCCGTCCACCGGTATTGGATTTTTGCTGTCTGGTCTGGAAAATGAAGAAATGCAGCAGGACCCTCTGTTCCAGGAATTGTACAGCTGGTATCTGAGAAGTCCGGAATATCAGGATCTTACAAAAAAGCTTACAGAGGCCGCTTTTGTCCGAAAACCTGAGGACAGGATCAGTAAAAGTGTGGCAAAGGCTCTGTACGGAGAAATCTCCGATTACAGCGCCACCCGGCTGGAACGGTTTGCCGCCTGTGCTTTTGCACATTTTCTGCAGTATGGTCTGGCTGTGACAGAACGGGCGGAATATGAATTTCGGGCAATGGATATGGGAAATGTGCTTCATCAGGCACTTGAAAAATTTGCCGCAGAGCTTCGGAGAAAAGGTCTTGACTGGGCAGAACTGGAAGAGGAACAGAGAGACCGGATTGCGGAATACTGTATGGAACAGGTGGCGGCAGATTATGGAAATACGATTCTGAAAAGCAGCGCCAGAAATCAGTATATGATCCAGCGGACGCTCCGAATCCTGAAACGTACCGTCTGGGCTTTGCAGGAACAGCTTTGCTGCGGGGAATTTGTACCGGAGGGATTTGAAGTCTCCATAGGAGGCGGAAGGATCGACCGTCTGGATGTTCTCAAAGAGGATAAAAAGGTTTATGTGAAGATCATTGATTATAAGTCCGGAAATACTTCCTTTGATCTTGTTGGGGTTTATTATGGCCTTCAGCTTCAGCTTGTAGTATATATGGATGCAGCTATGGAAGCAGAAAAGAAAAAACACCCGGACTGTCAGATCGAGCCTGCGGGAATCTTTTATTATAATATCAAAGATCCAATGATCCAGACCGATATTCAGGAGGATCTCCAGGAACTTGAAAGGAAAATCTATAAAGAACTGAAAATGAACGGGCTGGTAAATTCATCGGACAATATCATTCATAAACTAGATGCCGGAGCTTCTTCGCTGCCTGTTTCTTTTACGAAAGACGGAGGTTTCCGAAAAGGTTCTTCTGTGGCGTCCCGCGAGCAGTTTCAGCTTTTGAATCAGTATGTCAAAAATAAGATCGCGGAGATCCGTTCTCATATTCTTTCCGGAGATGCGGAGGTTTCTCCTTATGAAATGGGAAAGAAAAATGCCTGTACCTATTGTACCTATCAGGGGGTCTGCGGGTTTGACAAAAAAATCCCGGGATATGAATACAGACGTCTGAGACAGTTTACAGATGAGGAGATATGGAAATCTATGGAAATGGAGGCAGAGTAAAATGGCGGTCACATGGACGGAAGAACAGCAAAAAGTAATTTCTCTCAGAAATCGTAATATTCTGGTTTCTGCAGCGGCAGGATCCGGAAAGACAGCGGTTCTGGTAGAAAGGATCCTGAACAAGATCCTGGACAGGGAACATCCGGTAGATGTGGACCGGCTGCTGATCATGACCTTTACAAGAGCGGCAGCAGGGGAAATGAGGGAACGGCTGTCTGCTGCACTGGAAAAGGCTCTTTATGAGGATCCGGACAATGCGCATCTTCAGAAACAGATGACGTTGATCCATACAGCCCAGATTACCACCATAGATGGTTTCTGTTCTTATATCATTCGCAACTATTTTCATATGATAGGACTGGATCCTGGCTACCGTACGGCGGAGGAGGGAGAACTGAAGCTTCTCCGGGAGGATGTGGTCAGGGAGCTTCTGGAGGATGCTTACGAAAAAAAAGAAGATAAATTTCTCCGGCTGGTGGAATGTTATGCACCGGGAAAAACAGATGAGGGACTGAAGGATCTGATCTTAAAGGTATATGAGGCATCTATGAGTCATCCTTTTCCGGAGGAGTGGCTGAAGGCGTGTCTTAAGGAATATCAGGTGGATAAGGCTCATGAAATTTATCAGTCCCGGTGGATTACTGTTTTGTGGAAAGAAATAGAAGAAAACATACAGGAGGCAGAGCAGATTATCCAAAAAGCCAGATCGGTATGTTTGGAAGTGGATGGTCCTCTTCCTTATCTGGAAGCTCTGGACAGTGATCTTGCCATGGTGAATGTTCTGAAAAAAGTGACAGAAGAAATGGATTACGGCAAGCTGCGGGATGCTGCAGAGGAAATGTCATTTAAGGCGCTGTCCCGCAAAAAAGCACCGGATGTAGATCCTGCAAAAAAAGACTGGGTAAAGAATCTCCGTGATGAAGAAAAGGGAATCCTGAAGAACATGATGGAGAAATATCTTTGCTGGGATGAGGACGAATTACTGAATACGGTAAAGCTGTGCAGAACACCGCTGGAGAGTCTTGTGGAACTGGTGACAGATTTCCAGGAACGGTTTGCCCGGAAAAAAAGGGAAAAGAACATTCTGGATTTTACAGATATGGAGCACTTTGCCCTGCATATTCTGGCAGAAAAAGAAGGAGATCAGATCATTCCCAGTCAGGCGGCCAGAGAGCTTTCAGAAAAATATGAAGAAGTGATGATTGATGAGTATCAGGACAGTAATTCGGTTCAGGAGATGATCACAAATCTGGTTTCGGGATGGGCCGAAAACAGAAAGAATATTTTTATGGTAGGGGATGTAAAGCAGAGTATTTATCGTTTCCGACTGGCGAGACCGGAGCTTTTTATGGAAAAATATTACAGTTATTCCACTTCGGACAGCCTGGAACAGCGGATCGATCTTCATAAAAATTTCCGCAGCCGTCATCAGGTGCTTACATCGGTCAATTATATTTTTAACCGGATCATGGGAGCGGATGTAGGCGGGATTGATTATGACAGCAGCAATGCTCTTTATCCCGGAGCTGTCTTTCCGGAGGGGGCAGATGAAAGCTTTTGCACCACAGAAGTTCTTCTGGTGGAAAAAGACGGAGAAGAGCTGGAGGAGGAGACTGGAAATCAGACAGACAGGGAACTGGAGGCTCTTGCTATAGCAGGAGAGATATCTCGTATTGTGGGAAAAGAACAGGTTCTTGATAAGGAAACAGGGAGATACCGTCCGGTAGAATATGGAGATATTGTTATTCTTCTTCGGTCTGCCTACGGATGGGCAGAAACTTTTCGTGAAATTCTTATTTCAAGAGGAATTCCTGCATATACCTCATCCAGAACGGGATATTTTTCTGCTCCGGAGGTGGTAAATCTTCTGAATTATCTGAGGATATGCGACAATCCTCTTCAGGATATTCCCCTTACCGGTGTGCTTCATTCTCCTATGGTGGGATGTACAACCCAGGAACTGGGAGAAATACGGAAGGCATGTCCAAAAGGACTGGTCTATGAATGTCTCTGCCAGTTTACTGAGCGAGAAAGTTTTGATACAGAAGAGGAACAAAAACTTAGGGATAAACTTGCCGGATTTCTGGAACAGCTTCGGGAAATCCGGGATATGTCTTCCTATACTCCGGTTCATCAGCTGATTTTGTATATTCTTAGGAAAACCGGATATGAAGATTTTGTCCGTGCTCTTCCGGGGGGAAGCCAGAGAGGGGCTAATCTTCGTATGTTGGTGGAAAAAGCCATGGATTACGAAAAAACCAGCTACAGAGGTCTGTTTAATTTTGTGCGGTACATTGAAAATCTTCAGAAATATGAGGTGGATTTTGGAGAAGTCAATGTAATGGATGCAGGTAAAGGATCGGTACAGATCATGACAGTTCATAAAAGTAAGGGACTGGAAT
>URWL01000008.1 GCA_900551465.1 uncultured Blautia sp.
ATCCTCAAAATAATCATTGTAGTCAGCCTCTCCCCGAAGCATGCAGATTCCTCCCTGTGCCAGAAAAGAATCTGACTGATCTGCTTCTTTTTTTGTGATCATCAGGATCTTCTTCCTTTCCGGAAGGTTCAGGGCACAGTACAGACCTGCGGCTCCTGTTCCTACAACAATCACGTCATAATGTTCTTTCATGTTTTCTCCTCATATCCTTAACATTTTTTTGCAAGTATACCACCAGACTTAACAGGTGTCAAGACACCTGTAATGATAAGAATAATTTCATGAAAACATAATGTTGCTGTTCACAGAGCTGTGAACAGCAACAACATAAAAACGAAAATGCTATAAGACTTATCTTCCGGAACTGTATTTCACGATCAGCAGTTCTACGCTGAGCACATCCTGAAGCCGTCCGGTCTTAACCGCTTCTTCCGCATCCACAAAATCCTCTTCCGCTCTGCGAAGCTCCTCTGAACTATAAGACCGGGCACAGGCTGCAATATTTCTGGCCACAAAAGAAGGAACACCCAAACGGGAGGCAATTTCCGGCTGGCCCACACCCTCTTCCGCCATTTTTTTTGCAAGAAAAAGCTGATGGAACTGTTTTGCAAGAAGAAACAGGATTCTCATAGGAGGCTCCTTCAATGTCAGAAGGTCATAATAAAGATCCAGTGCACGCTTCTGATTTTTTTCTGTTACCGCACGAACCATGTCAAAAATCTTGTTTGCTGTCTGCGTTGTACATACAGCCTCAATATCCTGAGCTGTCACAATATCTCTGCCTTCTGTATAGGCGATCAGCTTTTCCAGCTCCATACGGATATTTCCCATATCCGTACCGGTCTTTATAAGAAAAAGCTCCATATCAGATGTTTTGATCTTACGGCCTTCTCTTCCAAGAATCCCTGCCGCCCAGCGCATCAGAGATTTTTCATCCTGACGGGAAAATTCTGTTACCCGCCCTATATTTTTCACTGCTTTATACATCCGGCTTCTCTTATCTACTTCTTCCTCTACAAAGATCATCCTCACATAATCAGGAAGCGTTTTCATGTAATCCGCAAGTTCTTCACATTTATTTTTAAAAAATCCGGAGTTTTCCACAAGGATCACCCTGTGGTCTGCAAAAAACGGCATCGTCTCACAGAGATCGATCATCTCTCTTACTTCGATCCCCTTTCCTTCATACCTGCTGAAATTCATCGTATCTCCATCTGGGTTTAATTCTTTCAGCAGTTTATCTTTATACTGTTGTCTGAGATAGGCTTCCTCCCCATATAAAAGATAAGCCGTTTTAAAATTTCCTGTTTTTAAATCTTCCTGTAAGCTTTTCAAGATCAAACTCCCTTTGTTGTTTTTATCTTTCTATTATACAAAGATTCACTGCCTCCCGCAAGACAAATCCCCGCCTTCTGCCGCCTGCCCTACTCCCTGTAATCTGTCCGTTTTTTATTTTACAAAGTGTTCTGTCCATATGCGGGTTCCATCTGTATGCAAAGTAATGGCACCGTTTTTCATGGTATATTCTACTTTTACCCCGCTTTTTTTCATTCGAAGGGTAGTTTCCGGCGAAGGATGTCCATAAGTATTGGAATCAGAACAGGATATCACTGCCAGTTCCGGTTTTACCTGATCCAGAAATTCCTGACAGGTGGAATGTCTGGAACCATGATGGGCTGTTTTTAAAAAATCTACATCTGAAAACTCCGACAACAGTTTCTTTTCTGTATCCATACCGATATCCCCAGTGAAAAGCCCCTTAAACTTTCCGAATTTCAGTTCCATCACCATACCTTCCTCATTTACATTGTCTCCTAATGAGCCCTCCATAGGAGCAAGTATCTGGAATTTTGCCTTTCCGCAGGAAAAAGAATTTCCCTTTTCCATATACAGCACCTGGATTCCGGCTTCCTTTGCCAGCTTTTCCAGAAGCTGATATGCCTCTGGTTTTTCTTTCCACTGAGGAAGCATCAGTGTTCCGGCCTTCACAGAGGTCAGCCCCTGTGTCATATACTCCATAAGCTCCTGTATACCGCTGATATGATCATTATCTGTATGTGAGACAAGGATACCGTCTATATAGGAGATTCCTCTGCTTTTCAAATAGGGAAGAAGCTGATATGCTGCGATATTCTTCTTATTGCTGCTTCCGCAGTCCATGAGAAACACACCTTTTTCCGGCATTTCCAGAACGATGCCATCCCCCTGTCCAATATCCAGGCATGTGATACGAAGCCCTTTTCGGGGCTGCCAGGAAAGAAGCAGGATCCCTGCCAGAACAATCAGCCCCCATAAAAGGCCTCTTCCTGCTTTCTTCTTTTTTTCTGCCTTTCGCATTCCCCAGAATATTCCCAGCGCCATAAGTCCATAGTAAATCCCCCACTGCCAGGTTTCCGGTTTTCCTCCGATCCAGGTACAAAAAGGCAGCTTTCCTGCCAGCATACCCATTTTTTCATAAAACCACAAAAGTACTCTTCCAGGAACAGCTGCCAGAGAAGCAGCCTCCTGGTTTATAAAACCGGCCATACTGCAGCAAAGACCACTGAGCAGTACGCCGCTTACTGTAGGAAGCACTGCCAGGTTCAGAACAATACCGGCAATGGATATTTCTCCAAAAGATGCCAGCATGATCGGAAGTGTAGAAAGCTGCACCGCAACAGAGCCTGCCAGCGCTTTTCCTGCTTTGCCCTTTATATCCATAATTTTTATTATACAGGGAGACACAAAAGCCACACCCACAACTGCCCCAAAGGACAGCAAAAAACTGCTGCTGTACAAATAAGCAGGAGAATCCAGAAGAAGCAGGACAGCAGATACTGCCAGAGCAGTCAGGATATCATAGGTCCTTCCCAGAATCTTTGCTCCTACAGAAAGCACAAACATGCATACCGCTCTCATAGAAGAAACGCTTCCCCCTGTAAATATTCCATATTGAAGCATAACCATAAGAGACAGAAGTCCTGCCGTTCCATTTCCCAGTCCTATCTTTTTCAAAAGCGAAAAAAGCCCCATTCCCAGAATACTGATATGCAGTCCTGAAATAGCCAGAATATGGATCATGCCCGCCATCTGGTAGCGCATTTTTAATTCCTGTTCCAGATCCGTTTTTTCTCCCAGAAGCATTGCTTCAAAAACCGGAGAATCTTTTCCTGCCGCATTTCTCAGGATTTCAAGAACCTGCTCTTTCAGTTCCAGCAGTTTCTGGCCATATCCGGAATATCCGGCGCTTTTCTTTTTCAGTACTGCTTTTTTCATAAAATAATAAATATGCTGGCAGGCATAGTACTGGCGGGAATCAAATTCCCCCGGATTCCTTGGGCCTCCTACTGATTCCAGCTGTCCTGAAAAAACTGCCTGTGTACCTGGCGGCAGGTCTTCTTCTTTTTTTAAAAATACTTTTACATTTTCAATGGGAATTTTTTCTGATTGAACGATCAGAAAGACATGTTTTAAACAGACAGAAAAGGAGAACTCTGTGGTCTGACACTGCTGTACCTCCCCGCAGATCACAGCGGCCGGATGCTTTTCAATGTACGTCTGTACTGTATCAGGCAGGGGCACACCGCTTATCAGCGGTATCCCTGCCAGCTCAGCAATCCACATACACAGCATCAGGATCAGACACACAAGACATAATGGACGTCTTGTCATTTGCCATCCCTTTCATAAAATCCTTGCAGAATCAGGAATTTGAATCTTCCTGTTCTACCAGTTCTTCATTTTTTTGATAAAATGTATACAGCGGCATACTTGTTTTTAGATTTCCTTCCATATTTCCTTCAATGGAAATCTGAACCTTATCCGCTTCGCAGGAATCCAGAAGAGAATTCACAACTGCATATACCTGGACATTTTCTGCTATATCAGGAGACTCTTCCTGGAAAGCCCGGTTCATGTCAATATAACAGATCCTGTCTGCAATAATAGCACTGAGAGCCACCGAAGACTCCGAAATCACCGGATAATGTCCCTCTTCCATAGGTCCCTTTGCCAGCTGCTCCAGGACTACGCTTTCTTTTGGAAGTGTTCTTCTGTAATAGATATTACGTTTTTCCTTTACCAGCTTCTGACCGCTTTTATCCGTAAAATATAAAGTAAAGGTATCATATCTGTAGCTGTCCATATTTTTTCCGGAAAGATTCAAAAAGCTCTGTCTTGTCATCTCCCCGATCTTATTATTTCTGGAATCTGTTAATTCCTGTCCTTCTAAAGTGAAGCGAACCTTTTCTATCTCCGGTATCTGGAGAAATGTCAAGACAATGCCGGCTCTCGTAAGCACCTCTCTTGCCCTGCTCATCTCCCGATATCCGCCTTTAAAATCAATCACCAGGGTACTGTCCTGAAAATCATAAGAATTAAGGACCACATTTTCCGGCAGAAGCGGAATCCCATCCTCCGGAGCCTTTTTGCTGCTGACATACTGCATCAGTTCTCTCAGCATATTTTCTCCGTTTTCTTCCTTCGGATTATAGCCTTCTTTCCTCAAAGATGTCTCTGACTGGTTCAGATAATAGTAACTGTATTTATCCGGCTCTTTTTCTTCTACCTCAATACTGCATCCGGCAGCCGTGATACAGACAAAGACTGCCAGAAGAAGCATGCTGATTATTTTCTTCATCCGGCACCTCCTATGGAATATATGACAGCGGGATCCTGACTGAGAAGGTCGTTCCTTCTCCTTCCCTGCTGAACACCTTGATCACACCATGATGCATGGCAATGGTGCTTCTTGTTATGGCAAGTCCCAGACCTGTACCGCCAATCTCTCTGGAGTGGGATTTATCCACACGATAAAATCTCTCAAAAATACGGTCCAGCGACTCTTCCGGTATTCCCATGCCGGAATCTGCCACCGTAACATAAAAATATTTATGATCTGCATCAATCGAAACTCTCGCCCATCCATCATCTACATTATATTTGATCGCATTCTCAACCAGATTGCTGATCGCGGAAGTAAATTTAATCTCATCCACATCTGCCTCCACCGGGCGGAAACTGTCGAGAATCAGATCAATGCTTCTTTTATCTGCAATAGGCCGGAGCCTTTTCAGTATGTCTTCAAGAAGATGATTAATATCCATATGCTGAATAGAAAGATCTGCTGTCTTTTTATCCATTTTCACCAGGCTTAAAAGATCTGTGATAATACGGTTTTCTCTGTCTATCTCTGCAGTAATATCACGCATAAATTCCTGATAAAGTTCCTCCGGGATCCCTTCCTGCCCTACCAGGGAATCTGCCAGAACTTTCATAGAAGTCATGGGCGTCTTCAGCTCGTGAGACACGTTGGAAACAAATTCCGATCGGGATTCATCCAAAGTCTTCATCCGGCTAAGCATTTTATTAAATGCATCTGTAATAAGCTCTGTTTCTGTGTAATCCGGAACGGAAATTTCATCATTCTGATATCCGTCTGTCAGATCTTCAATAGATTTGGTAACACGGGCCAGCGGCTTCACAAGAACCGTAGACATGATGTATGCAAAAAATATAGACAGAACAATAATGATCGCAAGGATCAAAAGTCCCTGATACTTCATGTCCATCATAGTTGCCGTGATCTCGCTGCTGGAAATAGTAACCAGCATAGCCCCCTGTGTCTGGGGAACATCTGCACTTTTGATGGGAATTGCTGTTTCCAGCACCTGACCGTTTCGCTGGTAATCTGTCGGCTTTCCGCTTTTGAAGCAGCGGATGACCTTAGGGGAAACCAGCGTTTTTCCTTCATCTACATGATAAGTATCCTTTACTATCCTGAAGTCCCGGTCTACGATCAGCAGTCTGCCTCCATAGATGTTAGACAATAACTCCAGCTTGCCGTTTACTGTTTCAGAGCTGGAGTCATTAAGATAATTTTCTTTGATGATCTGATCACACAGAATACTGCACTGTGTATTTATCGTGCCGGTTCTGGCTGTGATCGCCTGTTTTTCATAATTGCTGAACATCATCTGCGTAACGATCACACTGGGGACGATTCCCAGAATCACCAGAATGATCAGGATCCGAAAACGCAGACTCTTAAAAAATCTTTTTTTCTTCTTCATGGACTATGCCTGGAAATAGTAGCCTACGCCCCATTTTGTGTGTACATATTTGGGCTCACTGGGATTTGCCTCAATTTTTTCACGAAGACGGCGGATATGTACGTCTACAGTTCTTACATCACCGGGATATTCATATCCCCACACAATATTCAGAAGATTTTCACGGCTGTAAACTTTATTAGGATTAAACACCAGAAGTTCCAGTACATCAAATTCCTTGGCAGTAAGATTGATCTCCTTGCCGCCAATGAACACGCGGCGGCTCTCACAGTCAAGCTTCAGATCACCGCTTTCAATACTTTTCGCTTTTTCTTTTTCTTCGCTTTCAGATCGCGCACGACGCATGATTGCCTTGATCCTTGCTTTTACCTCCAGAATATTAAATGGTTTGGTAATATAATCATCTGCACCATATTCCAGACCAAGGATCTTATCCATATCTTCGCCCTTTGCAGTAAGCATTACAATCGGAACATTTGAAAATTCCCGAATCTGCTGGCAGACCTCAAGGCCGTCCATTTTGGGAAGCATCAGGTCCAGAAGAATAATATCATAATGATTCTCCTTGGCCTTCTCCACAGCCTCTTCTCCATCGTAGGCGCAGTCCACTTCCATTCCGTCCTGTTCCAGATTAAAGCGAATTCCTTTTACGATCAGTTTTTCGTCATCTACCACTAACACTTTCCTGCTCATTTAATTTCTCCTTATTCTACTGCAATTTTATCTTTTATCTTTATAAAAGTATTTTCTTTTATCCCCGGGACATCCATCAGTTCCTCTATGGAAGAAAAGCCTCCATGTTCCTCTCTGTATGCCAGAATCGCCTGCGCTTTAGACTCTCCGATACCGCTGAGCGTCTGAAGAGCCGCCGCATCTGCTGTATTCAGATTAACTTTTCCGTTTTCTTCCGGCTGACTGCTCTCCCCGGTTTCCGCTGCGGCAAAAACATCGTCTGCCAAAGCTTCTCCCTTTTTCTCTGCCTCTTCTTTTGTAGGTACATAAATCTGCTGACCATCATTTAAGGGCAGAGCCTGATTTACATAGCTGCCCGCAGCCTCCGGAAGAAAACCTCCGGCAGCCTCTACAGCCTGAAACACTCTGCTGTCAAAGGGCATACGATAAACTCCGGGTTTTGCCACAGCTCCGCAGACATCAACAAAAATATCTTGCGGCGGATTTGTGATCTCCGGTGTGATTTCCGGTTCCGGGGCATCTGTCCCTTTTTCTTCCTCTTCTTTCTGTTCCTCTTCCAACAGAATTTCCGGTTCCTGTCTGCCGCATCCGGATAAAGCCGGACTGGCAAAAAGCACCAGAATCGTCAGCAGAAGTCTCAAACCATTTCTTTTCTGATCATTCTTTTGTTTTCTGATTTGGGGTCACTCCTTATCTGCTCCCCCGATACTCACACTTGACCAATTCCTATTCTAACGAATTCCATCTGCTTTTACAATACCCAACTCTTATTTTTGCCATTTAAAGATTACGATACCAATAATGGCAACCGCCATTCCAACTGCTTTTCTCCACTGAAAGACTGCCTTTTCCACACCAAAAAGTCCCATCAGTTCGATCACATAAGCGATCAGAAGCTGAGAAACCACGATCAGCATAGCGGCCCGTGCAGGTCCAAGAGCTCCCATGCTCTGGATAACCGTAACTGTAATAAACGCTCCGATCACACCTCCAAGAAGTGTGTATTTGTTGTCCACCTGCCATAAAGCCGAGATATTTTCCCGCCCTGTAAAAAACCATGCAGCCACACAGACCAAAAAAGCAGAAAGCTGTACCCATCCTGTGGACACCCAAAGACTGGTCTGCTTTGTCACCTCTGTGTTAAAAACTCCCTGAATGCTCATCAGAGCACCGGAAATAAGAGCTGCCGCAAATCCCCACATAAAAATCCCTCCATATATATTAGTAAAAGAGGCCGGTATTTTTAACCAGCCTCTTGTTTATAATATCATCATATACAAAAATTCAGTTTTTATACACTTCTGTTTCTTTGATTTTTATTTAAGTGTATCGCTGCAGTGACCGCTGCACTTACCGGAACAGCATCCTCCGGACGAACAGCCGATGCATGTTTTTCCACTCTTTTTTGCTTTTATGATATACGCTGCCGCGGCTCCTACCGCTAACAGCAGAATGCCTGCTATTACAAGATCTGCCATATCAAACATCTCCTTTCATTCTCATCCCTGGGCATGAAGTCCATATTCTGTGCTAAAATTTTTTCGTGTTCTTCTTACTAAGAATACCACAACAAGAACCATCACCGCAACTGCTGCCAGCCCTGGAACAAATCCACTTCCCAGGCTTCCTGTAGTTATCAGTGTTCCCGTCTGATATACCATAAATGCAACAGAGTACCCGGTTCCCAGCTGCAGGGCGATGCCTCCCCACAGCCACTTTCTGTCCTGCATTTCTGAGTTCATGGCTCCCAGCGCAGCAAAGCATGGCGGAGTAAACAGATTAAACATCAAATAGGCAAGAGCTGCTGCCTTTGTCAGTCCCATAACAGCCGCCACCTGATTTCCGCTTCCTACAAGGGCAAAATCTTCATTAATAAAGCTGGTAAGACCATATACTACTGCCAGGGTACCTACTACATTTTCTTTGGCAATAAAGCCTGTAATGGCTGCTGCTGCAAGCTGCCATACTCCAAATCCCAGAGGGATCAGAAGCACTGCAAAAGGTGTTGCTATAGATGCCAGAATAGAAGTACTTTCCATTCCTTCTTCTACGACCTGAAGGTGCCAGTTGAAGCTTTGCATGATCTGTACTGCTGTATTGCACACCAGAATAATAGTACCTGCTTTTACAATATAAGCCTTTCCACGGGACAACATAGAAAGCACTGCTCTTTTCAGGCTTGGAATTTTATATTCCGGAAGTTCAATGATAAAAAATGATTTTCGAAATTTATATCCTGTAATCTGGTTAACCAGAAGTGCTCCGAGAAAAATCAGCACGATTCCTACCAGATACATTGTTGGACCTACCCATCCTGCATCAGAGAAAAATGCTCCTGCAAATAACGCGATCACCGGAAGCTTTGCTCCGCATGGCATAAAAGGTGTCAGCATTGCAGTCGCTCTTCGTTCTCTCTCATTACGGATGGTACGGCATGCCATAATTCCAGGAATAGCGCATCCGGTTCCAATCACCATAGGGATCACAGATTTTCCGGAAAGTCCGACTCTTTTAAAAATAGGATCAAGAACAACCGTAGCTCTTGCCATATATCCGCAGTCCTCAAGAAGAGCAATCAAAAAATACATAACCATTACCAGCGGCAGAAATCCTACAACAGCACCAACTCCGCCAATAATACCATCTACCAGAAGCGCCTGCAGAAACGGACTGGCAGATTCCACATGCCCGCCTACCCAGCTCTGGAAGGTTTCAATCCATCCCACCAGCCAGTCTGCGATCCAGGTTCCCACTGTAGATTGAGATATGTAAAATACCAGGAACATAACCGCCGCAAAAATAGGAATTCCTACAATCTTATTGGTAAGAACCGCATCAATCTGATCCTGACGGTTTTTATTTTTTGTAAAAACCTTTCTCTTTTCTACTGCTTTTACAATGTCATTTACAAAATCAAATCTTTTTCTGTCTGCTGCTTCTACCGCAGCCTTGTTCTGAAGATTGATCTCCTCCTGCATATAAGGGGCTTTCTGACCTTTTCCTTTTAAAGCAGCCGCATTGGCAACCACTGCCTTAAGGCCTTTGTGCCCGGAAGAAGAGGCTACGGTACGGATTACCGGACACCCCAGTTTTTTTGATAAAAGCTCAATGTCAATCTCCGTTTTTTTCTTTTCTGTCACATCACTTTTATTTAATGCTACCACAACCGGTATTCCAAGTTCCAGGAGCTGTGTGGTAAAAAACAGACTTCTGCTGAGATTTGTAGCGTCCACAATATTAATGATTGCATCCGGCGCTTCATTCTTTACATAGCTGCTGGTAATACTTTCCTCAGAGGTAAAAGGAGACATGGAATAAGCGCCTGGCAGATCCACTGCCACAAGCTCCTCATTTCCTTCACAATATCCTTTCCTGATCGGACTTTCCTTTCTTTCTACCGTAACGCCTGCCCAGTTTCCAACTTTTTCATTTCTTCCGGTAAGGGCATTATACATGGTAGTTTTTCCACTGTTGGGGTTTCCTGCCAAAGCAATTCTCATAACCTTTCTCTCCTCCATAACCCATTTAATTAGTTGAGACTAACCTGTAGTCTGAAAAAAAATAGTGACAGGATCACTATTTTATATCGAAATAGCCTGTGCCAGATCATGATCGATATTATATCTGGCATCTTTAATAGAAACCACACAGCCGCCCTTTCTGTGGGCGATCACTGTAATCGGTTCTCCACTGTAACACCCCAGTGAAAAAAGAAAAGCATCCAGCTCTTCATCATCTGTGACAATATCCTTTACGATATATTCTTCTCCTTCTCTCGCTTCTGACAGATTCATAAGCATATAATTCTCACTTTCCCGGAATCCGTTTTACACATTGATCCGATCTTTTTGTTAGTATCAATAAACTCTATATCAGTTAGTATATGCTAACAAAGTTAGTTTGTCAACACTTTTATCATAAAAAAAGTCCGGCATTATGCCAGACTTTTTTTCAGTTTCATAATCATCTCATCAATATCCTCTTTTTTTATGACCAGAGGAGGTACCATTCTCAGCACATCACTGCCTGCTGAAATAACCAGCAGTCCGTTTTCCAGAGCTTTCTTCGCAACATTTCCTACCGGAATTCCCTGAATCACCAGGCCCTGCATAAAGCCTTTTCCACGTCTGGCAGAAACGCAGTCATACTGATCCACGATCTCATCCAGTTTTTCCTCCAGATAAGGTGTCAGCTCCCGCACATGGTCCAGAATATGGTTCTCCTCATAAATATCAAAAACCTTACTTACGGCAGCACATACAAAAGGATTTCCCCCATAAGTCGTTCCATGATCTCCCGGTTCCAGAGAAATTGCTGCGGCTTTCTCTCCAAGAACAAAAGCCCCCACCGGAACTCCGTTTCCAAGAGCCTTGGCACAGGTCATAATATCCGGCTTCACTCCATATCCCTGCCATGCAAAATACTCTCCGGTACGTCCCATGCCGCACTGGATCTCATCGAGGATCAGAAGGATATCTTTTTCATCACAGAGGGTACGAAGTCCCTGCAGAAATCCCCTGTCTGCCGGATAAATGCCGCCCTCGCCCTGTACTGTTTCCAGCAGTATGGCACATGTTTTGTCTGTAATTTCTGCCTTTACACTTTCCAGATCATTAAACTGTGCAAACTTCACACCACCGATCAAAGGTTCGAAAGGCTCTCTGTAGTGAGCCGTACCGGTAACGGAAAGAGCGCCCATACTTCTTCCATGGAAAGAATGTTCCATGGCAATGACCTCATATTTCTCACCGTTATATTTTTTAAATCCGTATTTTCTTGCTGCCTTCAGAGCTCCTTCAACAGCTTCTGTACCACTGTTTGTAAAAAACACCTTGCTCATACCGCTGGCTTTTATCAGTTTCTCTCCGGCTCTGCTCATAGGCTCATTGTAATAAAGATTGGAAATATGAGCCAGCTTACGGATCTGCTCCATCAGAGCCTCATCATATCCCGGATAATGATATCCCAGTGCATTTACAGCGATTCCTGCTGCAAAATCAAGATATTCTTTTCCCTCTGTGTCAAAAATCCGGCAGCCTTCTCCTCTGTCAAACATCACCGGAAAACGATTGTATGTATGAAGGATACTTTTTTCTGCCTGGTCCATCTGTTCATGCATCTTCATTGTAGTATTTTTCGCCGTCCTCTCTTAAAATAGCAGTTCCGATTCCTTTGTTGGTAAAAATCTCCAGCAGAAGGCTGTGCGGAATTCTTCCATCCAGAATATGAACTCTGTTTACTCCGTTTTCTATGGCATCAATACAGTTTTTCAGCTTCGGGATCATGCCCCCTCCTACATATCCGTCTGAGATCAGTTTCTCTGCCTCATGGATATGCAGTTCCGAAATCAGACTGGATGGGTCATCCTGATCTTTATACACGCCTTCAATATCTGACAAAAAAGCCAGCTTCTCTGCATGCACCGCCTCTGCAATTGCACAGGCTGCGTCATCCGCATTAATATTATAGGAATCATAATTTTCATCAAAGCCTACCGGAAAAATGACCGGAAGAAAATCCTGATCCAGGAGTTCATGCAGAATCCTTGGATTTACCTCTTTCACTTCTCCCACATAGCCAATGTCCTCCCCGCCTGACAGCTTTTTGGTGCATTTCAGAAGACCGCCGTCTTTGCCGCTGATGCCCACCGCATCTACACCCAGGGATTCTACCAGAGTTACCAGCTCCTTATTTACTTTTGCAAGAACCATTTCCGCAATCTCCATGGTCTCTTTGTCTGTCACCCGAAGTCCGTTGACAAATCTTGGTTCCATCCCTACTTTTCCGACCCAGCGGCTGATCTCTTTGCCTCCTCCATGGACAATGATCGGCTTAAACCCAACCAGTTTCAGCAAAACCGCATCTTTGATCACATTTTCCTTTAACTCCTCATCCAGCATAGCGCTTCCGCCGTACTTGATCACCACGATCTTTTTATTAAAGCGCTGGATATATGGAAGAGCTTCAATAAGTACCTCTGCCTTGTCCAGATATTTTTGTTTTACCATTTTATTTCCTCCTCGTTTTCTCTTTCATTCTCCCTTTCCTGTCTTCTTTAAAAGATCAGGAGCGATAGTCTGCATTGATCTTTACATAGTCATAAGTCAGGTCGCAGCCCCACGCTGTTGCCGTACAGGTTCCCATCTTCACATCTGCAACAGCAGTCACAGCCTCTTCCGAAAGAATCCTGGTTGCCTCTTCCTCACTGTATCCGGTTGCCACACCGTTTTCAATGATCTTAATCTTTCCTGCCTTACTCTCAAAGTAAAGATCTACTTTTTCCGGATCAAACTGTGCACCGGAATATCCCATAGCGCAAAGGATCCTGCCCCAGTTGGCATCGTGTCCGTATATAGCAGCTTTTGTAAGGGAAGAAGTCACTACTGACTTACTTAAGGTCACTGCCTGTTCTTTGCTTTCTGCTCCAATGATCTTTACCTCAAAAAGTGCTGTCGCACCCTCGCCGTCGCCTGCAATTTTCTTTGCAAGTGAAGTATTTATATAATTCAGGGCCTCACAAAACGCATGATAATCTTCATTTTTTTCTGTAATCTCCGGATTTCCCGCCATACCGTTTGCCAAAAGAAGAACCGTATCGTTTGTGGACGTATCACCATCTACGGAAACCATATTATATGTATCCTTAACGTTCTCGCTTAATGCCTCCTGAAGAAGATTCTTGGAAATATTAAGATCTGTTGTAACAAATCCCAGCATGGTACACATATTGGGGTGGATCATTCCTGAGCCCTTGCACATCCCTCCAATGGTTACAGTCTTCCCTCCGATCTCAAACTCTACCGCCGCTTCCTTCTCTTCTGTATCCGTTGTCATGATCGCCTTTGCCGCCTGATTTCCTGATTCCAGACTTCCATCCAGTACAGGAACCATGGCCTTTATTCCATTTGTCAGTTTCTGGATGGGAAGCTGCATACCGATTACACCTGTAGATGCTACAAGAACACTGTTCTCACTGACACCAAGAGCTTCTGCCGCTGCCTTTGCCGTTTCTCTGCAGTATCCAAAGCCTTCTTCTCCGGTACAGGCATTGGCAATCCCGCTGTTGCACACGATCACCTGCGCTTCCGGCTGATGATACACAATATCCTGATCCCATTTTACCGGAGCCGCCTTTACTACGTTCGTGGTAAAGGTTCCTGCTGCCCTGCACGGCTTCTCACTGTATACCATTGCCATATCGGTTCTGTCCTGATATTTGATGCCGGCTGCTGTGGAGGCTGCCTGAAATCCTTGTGCCGCTGTTACACCACCTGATATAATCTTCATAGTAAATATCCTTTCTTATTTTATACTGTTCTTTCCACCGGAATCTCCTGTCTGATACAAAGATCAGGGCATCATGGGAATCTGGCGAAGTCCCTCTGCCTCATCAAATCCGAACATCAGATTCATATTCTGCACAGCCTGACCTGCGGCGCCTTTTACCAGATTATCCATAGCTCCCATCATAATGATCCTGTTTGTTCTTGGGTCGATCTTAAAATTAACATCTACAAAATTGCTGCCTTCTACCCATTTTGTCTGAGGATACACATCTTTATCCAGTACACGTACAAACAATTCCTTATTATAATATTTATCGTAAACTGCTTTTACTTCCTCATAGGAAACCTCTTTTTTCAGAGAAGCATATGCAGTTATAAGGATCCCTCTGTTCATAGGAACCAGATGCGGTGTAAAATTGATCAGAACCTCTTCTCCGCATGCATATCCCAGCTGATCTTCAATTTCCGGTGTATGCCGATGACTTGCCACACCATATGCCTTAATGTTCTCATTGACTTCGCAGAAAAGATTATCCACCTTGGCGCCTCGTCCGGCTCCGGAGGTTCCAGACTTTGCATCAATGATAATGGTAGAAGGATCGATCAGCCCTTCTTTCAAAAGAGGATAAACAGAAAGGGTAGAACATGTAGGATAGCATCCCGGATTAGCGATCAGCCTTGCCTTTTTAATATCCTCTCTGTTAATCTCACAAAGACCGTAAACGGCCTCATTGATAAATTCCGGAGACTTATGTGGTATTCCATACCATTCCTCATATTTTTTTACATCCTTGATCCGAAAATCCGCACTGAGATCAATAACCTTTGCTTTAGAAAGAATTCCTTCATTTATAAGCGAGGCACAAAGCCCTTGTGGAGTTGCAGTAAAGATTACGTCCACTTCATCTGCAAGAGCTTCCATATTGTCATCCATACATTTTGCATCTGCCAGCTGAAAAAAATTCTGATAGACATCGGCATATCTTTTCTCAATATAGCTTCTTGACCCGTACCATGCCACTTCTACACCTTTATGTCCCAGCAAAAGTCTAGCTATCTCATTTCCCGCGTAGCCTGTTGCTCCGATAATACCAGCTTTTATCATAATATCTCCTCCTCTTATACCCGTATAAACGTCTGATGCCACTTGTCCTGGTCATCCTATCAAAGATACATGAATTATACATCTATTATGCATAATATGCAATATATTTTTTAATGTATTTCTAAATTTATTTTTCATTTCTCTTCTTTTTCCCTATT
>URWL01000009.1 GCA_900551465.1 uncultured Blautia sp.
CATATGATCATGTCCTTTGCAGCGCCTCTTGGTGTTGGAACCACCAGTCTTGGAGAATATTTCGATATGGAACTGACCGAGACAATGCCAACCACAGAAATTCAGCAGCGCCTGAATAAAACAATGGTAGAGGGAGTAACCGTATGCTCTGTCCGTCAGGTAGAAGATGGAAAAGCAAGTACAGCTATGGCTCTGGTTGCCGCGGCAGACTATTATGTTTCTTTCCGGGAGGGAAAAGAACCGGCTTCCTCATGGAAAGAAAAGTTCACAGAATTTCTTGATCAGAATGAGATTATTGTTACAAAAAAGACAAAACGCAGTGAAAAGACGGTGGATATTCGTCCGTTTATTTATAAGGCAGAAATTCAGGAAGATGGAATCTTTATGCAGCTGGCTTCTGCAAGCTCAAACTATACAAAACCGGAACTGGTTATGGATACCTTTATGAAGTGGATGGGAGAAGAGCCGCAGGAATTTGCATATCTTATCGAAAGAAGAGAAGTTTATGCAGATGCAGGAGAGAATAACAGTCCTCGCTTTGTTCCACTGGAAGATCTGGGGGAAGAGGTTTGAGCCGGCTGATCATTACAGAGCTTTCTGTTCATGGGTGCCCCTGTATTGTCTGTTCCATTACAGAAGGGCAGAGTGTCATGGAACTCCGCCTGGAAGCATCAGGAAAAAAAAGTATCCTGAACAATATCTATGTAGGACAGGTGGAAAACATTGCCTCTAATATTAAAGCTGCTTTTGTTCGGTTTGGAGAGGGAATTACAGGATACCTTCCTCTGGATCAGGCCACAGATGCTATTTTTACTGCAGGACGGAAAGACAGCTCATCTTTACGTCCAGGAGACGAGCTTCTGGTTCAGGTGTGCCGGGATGCCATGAAGGGAAAGCTTCCGGCATTGACTACAAATCTGAATTTTACCGGTAAATATCTGGTTCTTACCACAGGAAATAAAAAAATTGGTTTTTCAGGAAAACTTACAAAAGAAGAAGCATCTGTAGTTAATAAATGGCTGGAACCGGAACGTGAGCAAAAGGATCGAGGCTATGGAATCATAGCAAGGACTAATAGTGCAGAGGCACAAAAAGAAGAATTTCTTCACGAACTTGCATTTTTAAAAACACTCTATCAAAAAGTTGCAGTGCTTGGAAGAAACCGTACCTGTTTCAGCCTTCTTTACGAGGCAGAGCCTTTTTATCTGGCTGCAGTCCGTGACGTGTATAGCCGTGACCTGGAAGAGATTGTCACAGATATTCCGGAGATTTATAAAAAACTGCAAGGATATCTTCAGGATTTTCGTCCGGAAGAACTGACAAAATTAAGATTTTATGAGGACAAGCTTCTTCCACTTTGTAAGCTGTACAGGATAGAGCGCGCCCTGGAGGAAGTACAGCAGGAAAAAATATGGCTGAAAAGTGGCGGTTTTCTTGTTATTCAGCAAACGGAGGCCTTTGTTTCTGTTGATGTGAACAGCGGGAAATATACCGGCAAAAAGAAAGCAGAAGAAACATACCGTAAAATCAATCTGGAGGCTGCCGGAGAAATTGCACGACAGATACGCCTTCGGAACCTTTCAGGGATCATATTGATTGACTTTATTAATATGTCGAATCCGGATCATCAGGATGAATTGTTTCATGTACTTCAGAAATATCTGCGCAAAGATCCGGTAAAATGCAGGGCTATAGATATCACACCCCTGCATATCCTGGAAATGACACGAAAAAAAGTAAGAAGACCGGTAATCGAAGAAATAAGAGATTTAACAGAAAAAAACACAAAATTTTAAGGGAAAGATCTGTTTGCCATTACAGAAATCGTTTTTCATTAGCCTGAAAAATGAAACTCCATACTTGTGTGGAAAATGCATGGTAAAACTCCTTACAAAAACCTCTGTCTTTTTTTGATGGATTCTGTTACAATCATATCATGTATAGGCCGCAGATGTTTTGACAAAATTTAATATACTCCTGAAGCTGCGAGCCTGTGAAAATGCAAATGAGAAGAAGGAGACAGATATGGAAACTTTATTGATCCTTGGTGCCGGCGGATTTGGCCAGATGGTAAAGGAGACAGCTTTGCAGCTGGGCTATAAAAAGGTGGTTTTTCTGGATGATGCTGCAAAAGGGGAAGATGTAATCGGTATGTGCTGTGATTACATACTTCTTCATTCGGAATATCCGGTGGCAGTGGCTGCATTTGGCAATAACAGGACACGCCTCCAGTGGACAGATAAGCTGATCGAAGAAGGCTATGAGGTTCCTGCAATCATTCATCCGTCTGCAGTCGTAAGCCCCAGCGCTGTGATCCAACAGGGATGCTTTATTATGCAGAGAGCCGTAGTAAATACACATACAAGAATTGAACGTGCGGCTCTGATCAACAGCGGAGCAGTTGTGGATCATGATTCGGTTGTGTGTGCTGGCGCGCACGTATGCCTGGGAAGTATTGTAAAAGCTAACTGCACCATTGAATCCGGCAGAAAAGTAGAGGCCGGTGAGGTGATTTTTTCTACCAGAAGAAAAATCGAGGGCGCAGACAGCCGCTGTCTTGAGGATGCGGTCTATGCTTTTGGTTTTGGTCCTCAGTGCAGCTATGTGAAGCCTTTTGGAGAGGGCCATATTAATGAGACATATGCGGTTTATATGCCGGATTCCGATGGGACAGACGTACCCCTTTATGTGTTGCAGCGTGTAAATATTAATGTATTTAAAAACCCTGCACAGGTAATGGAGAACATTTTTGGAGTGACGGAGTATCTCCGTGATGTGATCCGCAAAGAAGGCGGTGACCTGGACAGAGAAACCTTGTCTTATATTAAAACAAAAAGCGGAGATACTTATTTTGAGGATGATCAGGGTCAGCCATGGCGCTGTCTGCACTATGTTCCGAATTCTGTGTGTTATCAGCAGGTGGAACGTCCAGAACAGTTTTACCAGTCAGCCAGAAGCTTTGGCCATTTCCTGATGCAGCTGGGAGATTATCCTGCAGAAAGTCTTTATGAGACAATCCCGAAATTTCATGATACCGTAAAAAGATTTCATGATTTTGAGGCGGCAGTTCGAAAAGATGTAAAGAATCGTGCACGTTTATGCCGTCCGGAAATAGATTTTGTGCTTTCCCGTGAAAAGGACTGCGGAGTCCTGATGGAACAGCTCCGGAAAGGAATTCTTCCGCTGCGTGTAACTCATAACGATACCAAGCTGAATAATATTCTGTTTGACGGGGATACAGGAAAAGGTCTGTGTATTATTGACCTGGACACCATTATGCCCGGTCTTGCTGCCAATGATTTCGGTGATTCTATCCGTTTTGGAGCCTCTACTGCCGAAGAGGATGAACCGGATCTGGATAAGGTGCATTTTGATATCCATCTTTACGAGCTTTATGTAAAGGGTTATCTGGAGATGGCGAACGATGTACTGACTCCGGCAGAAACAGAGAGCCTTCCATGGGGAGCGCGGCTGATGACTCTGGAGTGCGGTATGCGCTTCCTGGCAGATTTCCTTCAGGGAGATGTGTATTTTAAAACAGCTTATCCTGAGCATAATCTTGTTCGTGCAAGAACACAGTTCCGTCTGGTAAAAGAAATGGAAGAGCAGTTTGAAGAAATGTATGAGATCTTAAAAAAATACAGATAAAACCATTTGCATAAGCCGGAGAGATCCGGCTTATGTTTGCTTAAATGATTGGATAACCGTGCACGATATGTTTACCCGCAGAAAGATAGAAAGATAAAGAAAGGACTTGAGGCAAAAGATGAGCAGAACAGAAAACTGCAGTATTTCATATTCTGTTGATCAGAAAAAAGAAGCTGTGAATGCTTTGTGCAGCCAGATAAAAACGGGAAATGAAGAAGAGTTAATAGAAACCTTATGGAGAACATTGATCGCTTTTCAGAACCATCCATTTTATACTTTGTCCGGACTGCCTTTTTCTTATACATTAAAGACTGGACGGGATGGAAATTATACAAAAGAATTGTTTATTGACCGCAGAAAAAACAGTAAAAGTCTGTCCTGGAGTTCCGTTTTAAAAGTATTTCAGAATGTTTTAAAAAGTCAAAAAGAACAAGGGAGAATTCCGTTTATGAAAGGACCGAAATCTCTTGGAGACATACGTGGTGTATCCTATCTGTATCCTATTTTTTATCAGATAGGTTTAATAGAAGTTCCGGATGGAACCAGCCTTGAGTCAAAAGAAGACTAGCAGTTTATTCTGCTGATGGAACATGGAAAATCCTGCAGCAGGTATCTGCAGGGTTTTCTTTTATGTCCTATGTTTTTTCAGCCATCCTTGAATATATTCAATCTGTTCCATATCAGAAATCATCTGTGAGGCTGCATCGTTTCCTGCCGCCAGACAGCACAGCAAAACAGCAGACTGCATAACAAAAAATAAGACCAGATATAAAAGCCAGCTCATAAAAATCTCCTTTTGATCACTTTTCTATATTTAATTCAATAATTCCATTATTGGCAATTCTGTGAAAAATATACATTTCCTGTGAAATTCGCAAGAAGTCTCTCTTTGGAATATAGTAGTATAAAAGATTCTTTTTGGAGTATATTCATGGAGCAGTTGTCTTATACCGGAAAAGACATCGGAGTCTGCTTTCTCGATACAGGAATTTCTGACCATCCGGATTTCAAAGGCAGGATACAGATGTTTGCTGATTTTATTTCCAACAAAAAAATACCATATGATGATAATGGACATGGTACGCATGTGGCCGGGATCCTCTGCGGTGACGGAAGCGCTTCCAGCGGCAAATATAAGGGCGTGGCGCCAGGCTGCAGGATTATTGCTGTAAAAGTATTGGACAGAATGGGCAACGGGAATAAAGAGGATGTTCTGCGGGCTTTTCAATGGATCCTGAAAAACTATCAAAAATATCGTATCCGCATTGTAAATATTTCGGTGGGCACCATATACAGAACCTGGTGTGACCATCATGTTCTGAGCCAGGGAGTAGAAGAGTTATGGGATCAGGGGCTTATAGTCGTAGCAGCGGCAGGAAATCAGGGGCCAAAGCCGGGAAGCATCACAGCTCCCGGCAGCAGCAAAAAAGTGATCACTGTGGGATCCAGCGACATGCTTATCGGAAGCAGCGGTGTGTCCGGACGGGGACCTACCTTTGAATGTGTCTGTAAGCCGGATCTTGTGACACCGGGAAGCCGGATCACATCCTGTCTGCCAGGGGGCAGATATGGCATAAAAAGCGGCACGTCTATGTCTACGCCATTTATTTCAGGCGCCATTGCCCAAATGCTGGAAAAAGATCCTCTTCTTACAAATGTGGAGATCAAGATGATGCTCCGGGACAGTACAGACGATATGGGACTTCCAAGAAATCAGCAGGGCTGGGGAAAATTTAACTTTAAACGTTTTATGGAGATGTAAAAATATCTTTGTTTTGTAACCCCCAAAAACGTTGACGTAAGGAGAGTTTTTTTGTACAATATTTTTCATAATGTGACTAGAAACAGTATATACTGATTTCGGACTGAGAGGAGAATGACAGATGGAAAAAATCAAGATGACCACGCCACTTGTGGAAATGGACGGAGACGAGATGACCCGTATTCTTTGGAAAATGATCAAGGATGAATTGCTGCTCCCTTATATTGACCTGAATACAGAATACTATGATCTGGGGCTGGCATACAGAAATGAAACAGATGATCAGGTAACCATTGATGCGGCAGAGGCAACTAAAAAATACGGTGTAGCAGTAAAATGTGCTACCATCACTCCAAATCAGGCCCGAATGAAGGAGTATAATCTCAAAAAAATGTACAAAAGCCCTAACGGTACCATTCGGGCTATCCTGGATGGAACTGTTTTCCGTGCCCCCATCGTAGTCAAGGGAATCGAACCTTGTGTACGCAACTGGAAAAAACCGATCACACTGGCTCGTCATGCATATGGAGATATTTATAAAAACACTGAATTTTACGTAGATAAACCGGGCAAGGTGGAACTGGTATATACTTCTGAAGACGGAGAGGAAAAGCGGGCTCTTGTTCAGGAATTCAAAACTCCCGGTGTTGCAATGGGAATGCATAACATGGAAGCTTCCATTGAAAGCTTTGCCAGAAGCTGCTTCAATTATGCCCTGGATACCAGGCAGGATGTATGGTTTGGCGCCAAGGATACCATTTCCAAAACTTATGATGCTAAATTTAAAGAAGTGTTCCAGAAAATTTATGAAGATGAATTTAAAGAAAGATTTGAAGAGCAGGGACTTGTGTATTTCTACAGTCTGATCGATGATATCGTTGCCCGTGTTATGAAAGCGGAAGGCGGATTTATCTGGGCATGCAAAAACTATGATGGAGACGTAATGAGTGATATGGTCTCATCTGCGTTTGGTTCTCTTGCGATGATGACCTCGGTGCTGGTTTCCCCGCAGGGATACTATGAGTACGAGGCGGCCCATGGAACTGTACAGAGACATTATTACCGCCACATGGAAGGAAAGGAAACTTCTACCAACTCAGTTGCTACTATTTTTGCCTGGACCGGCGCCCTTCGCAAACGTGGGGAAATGGATGGAAACCAGGAACTGATGGAATTTGCAGATAAACTGGAAAAAGCTACTCTTACTACCATTGAAGACGGAAAGATGACCAAAGATCTTGCGCTGATTACCAGCCTGAAGCATCCGAAGGTTCTTTCCAGCAGAGAATTTATTCTTGCAGTCCGTGATTCTCTGAATCGTCTGATGAAATAAAAACGCTGTCGGAAGATATTCATGAAATTTAAAAATGGGAAATCCTCAGGCGAGGGTTTCCCATTTTTCATATAATTCTTCCAGTTCAGCCTGGATTGCTTCTTTTTCGCGGCTTAATTCAGCACAACGGCCTACATTGGTACAGACATCAGGAAGTACCAGCGTGTCATCGATTTCTTTATCCCTGGTTTCCAGTTCTTCAATACGGGCTTCTGTTTTTTTCAGTTCGTTTTCCTGCTTACGTCTGCGGGCCTGTTCTTCTTTTTGCTGCTGCCAGGTAAGCTTATTATCAGAAACGGTTTCCGAAATTTCCGGAACAGCCGCTGTCTGCTGAACAGGAGCATATTTTTCTGTAAGTTCTTCTTTTTTCTCCAGATAATAATCATAATCGCCAATATAATTGACTACCGCCTGATTTGTAAGATCCAGGATCCTGGTAGCGGTCTGATTAATAAAATAGCGGTCATGAGATACATAAAGGACCGTACCTGTGTAGCTGTTTAATGCCTCTTCAAGAATTTCTTTAGATGCAATATCCAAATGGTTGGTAGGCTCATCCAGGATTAGGAAATTGGCTTCTGAAAGCATCAGTTTGGCAAGAGATACACGGCCTCTTTCACCGCCGGAAAGAGCAGAAATTTCCTTAAATACATCGTCTCCGGTAAAAAGAAATGCTGCCAGCATGTTACGGATCTCTGTTTCTGTAAGAGTTGGATAGGTATCTGAAATTTCCTGAAAAATAGTTTTTTCTGTATGAAGTACATGATGTTCCTGGTCATAATAACCGATCTGCACTTTAGAACCAAGGGAAAAACTTCCTGCATCTGCAGGAAGGATGCTGTTGAGAATCTTCAGCATAGTGGTTTTTCCGGTTCCGTTGTTTCCGATCAGAGCAATGCGTTCCCCTCGCTTGATCTGGAAAGAAATATCAGTAAAAAGGGTCTGACCTGGAAAGCTTTTAGAAAGACCTTCTACAGTAAGGACATCATTTCCGCTGACTACCCGGGGCTCCAGAGAGAGACGCATCTGGGTCTGTATTTCTACAGGTTTTTCTAGTCTCTGTATCTTGTTCAGCATTTTTTCCCGGCTCTCCGCCCGACGGATAGATTTCTCTCGATTAAAAGATTTCAGTTTGACGATTACAGCTTCCTGGTGTTTGATTTCCCGCTGCTGGTTAAGGTATGCTTTGTACTGTGCATCACGAAGCTGCGCCTTTTTTTCCGCATAGGCTGAATAATTTCCCTGAAAAGCAGTAACCTGTCCCGCTTCGATTTCTATTACTTTTGTAACAACCTTGTCCAGAAAATAACGGTCATGGGAAACGATAAATACAGCACCGGGATAATTCAGAAGATAAGTTTCCAGCCAGGCGATGCTTTCCATATCCAAATGGTTGGTAGGCTCATCCAAAAGCAGAATGTCCGGTTTGGAGATCAGCAGTTTGCCCAGAGCCACACGTGTTTTCTGACCGCCGGAAAGGGTTTCGATCTCTTTCCCAAAATCCTCTTCTGAAAATCCAAGACCTTTCAGAACCCCCATCAGTTCACTTTTGTACGCATATCCGTTTTCCAACTCAAATTCATGGGTCAGACGGGTGTAGGTATTCATCAGACGATCCAGTTCCTGCCCCTGAACATGTTTCATTTCCTGCTCCATGGAACGCATTCGTTCTTCCATGTCGATGATATACTGTTTGGTGGTAAGAAGTTCTTCATAAATAGTGCGGTGACCATGAATGTCCTGATACTGGGCCAGATATCCCATACGCTTGTCTTTGGCAAGAACTACGTTTCCGGAATCAGAAGAGATCTCTTCCATGATGATTCTGAGAAGGGTAGTCTTTCCTGCGCCGTTATTACCGATAAGAGCGGCTTTTTCCCGCTCTTCTATGTGAAAAGAGGCATCTTTTAAAATTTCTTTTTCCCCAAAAGATTTACAGATGCTCTGACATGCTAAAATCATTACAGTTCCTCCAGAAATTACCTTATTTCATTTGTGCATATGGTAAGATTATAAAGCTATTACAATGATTTTGTAAAGACCAAAAAGTTTTTGCAAAGAGAAAAAACTTTATTTGACATTAAAATAACATTTCGTTATAATTAGATAGGAAATCAGAAGGAGGGTCATCTTGTGGAGGCAAAACAAATTTCAAAAGCAGTGATCAAAAGGCTGCCCCGTTATTATCGATATCTTGGAGAATTGCTGGAAGAAAATGTAGAACGGATTTCTTCCAATGACCTCAGCAGGAAAATGCATGTTACAGCATCCCAGATCCGTCAGGATCTGAATAATTTCGGTGGCTTCGGCCAGCAGGGTTACGGCTATAATGTAAAATATCTTTATACAGAAATTGGAAAGATCCTGGGTCTGGATACGGTTCATCCCATGATCATTGTCGGTGCCGGTAATCTTGGTCAGGCTCTGGCAAATTATGTGGATTTTGAGAAACGTGGATTTAAACTCATGGGAATTTTTGATATCAATCCGGTATTGGAGGGGATTGCAGTACGCGGCATTGAGATTCAGATGATCAGTGATCTTCCTTTTTTCCTGAAAGAAAATCAGATTGAAATTGCAATCCTGACACTTCCGAAAAATAAAGCGGGAGATATGGCGGATATCCTTATCGAAAACGGGATTAAGGCCATCTGGAATTTTGCACATATCGATCTGGAGACTCCCGATGATGTGATCGTGGAAAATGTACATCTTTCAGAAAGTCTTATGAGACTTTCCTACAATCTGAGTCAGTACCGTCAGGAACATGAAAACAGCTGATATGTCCTGGTTTAAGGACCTTTTTATAAGTGCTTGTTAAAACAGGCTGTCACCCTATTTCCAGGCGTGGCAGCCTGTTGCTGTGTACAGAAAGGACAGAAGCATGAAAAAAGCAGTAAGCTGCAGTCTTATGAAAAAATTGGACCAGAATACGATCCAAAAAATGGGGATTCCTTCTTTAGTCCTTATGGAGAGGGCTGCCGTAAAAACGGCAGAAGAAATAGAAAAAATCCTGAAAAACAGAAAAACAGAAGAAAAGATTCTCTGTGTGTGCGGAAGCGGAAATAACGGAGGAGACGGCATTGCGGCTGCAAGGATCCTGTTTCTTCATGGATATCATTCGGAGATTTTTTTAGCAGGAGATCCTTCTCATATGACAGAAGAAACAAAACAGCAGTACCGCATCGCTCAAAATTATCAGGTACCTGTTGTGAATAACCCGGAATGGCAGGAATATACTACTATAGTAGATGCACTTTTTGGGGTGGGACTGGCCCGTCCTGTAAAAGGAAGATATGCAGACCTGATCCGCGATATGAATCTGACTTCCGGGTGGAAGATATCCGTAGATATCCCTTCCGGGATCAACGGCGATACAGGAGAAGTAATGGGGACTGCTTTTTCGGCAGATATGACTGTGACCTTTGCCTTCCGGAAAGCGGGACTTTGTCTTTATCCGGGAAGAAAATTTGCCGGAAAAACGGTAACTGCAGATATCGGCATCTATGAGGCTGCGGAACGAATGGATCCCTGTTATCTTCTGGAGGACAGTGATATAAAAGAACTGCCCAAAAGAAGCCTGGAAGGCAATAAAGGAACTTTTGGCAAAGTACTTGCTGTTGCAGGCAGCAGCGGAATGTGCGGAGCGGCATATTTCTGCGCGGCTGCGGCTGTGGCAGCCGGTGCCGGCATGGTGAAGATCCTGACAGAAAAAGACAACCGGATTCCACTACAGATGCTGCTTCCAGAGGCGATCATTAACTGCAGTGAAGAGCCAAAGGAATGGGAAAAAGACCTGGACTGGTGTGATGTTCTGATCATTGGGCCAGGGCTTGGAAAATCGGAAAGAAGCCGGAAAATACTGTCATGGTTTCTGGAGCATAACCAGGAAAAAAGGCCGGTGATCCTGGATGCAGACGGTCTGAACCTTCTGGCAGAGAATCCCGGTTGGAGGAAGGTTCTGGGAAAACACACCGTTCTGACTCCACATATGGGAGAGATGAGCCGGCTTACCGGAAAAACGTTGCCGGAGCTCCGGAAAGATCGTATATCAGCATCCAGAGAACTGGCAGAGGAAACCGGAGCAGTCTGTGTTTTAAAAGATGCATGTACTGTAACAGCTTCTCCTGACGGTACTGTGTGGCTGAACCTTTCAGGAAATCCAGGAATGGCTGCAGCAGGAAGCGGAGATGTGCTTGCCGGTGTACTGGCAGGAATGTTCTGTGCAAATCTGGAAAACAATCTGTTTAAACCGGACAAAGCAGCTGCCCTTGGTGTGTATATTCATGGAAGAGCAGGAGATCTGGCTGCAAAAACAAAAGGAGAATACGGGATGAAAGCAGGAGACCTGCTTCCGGCAGTTTCTGAAGTGACAGGATACGGAGGAAGATATGAAAAAATATGACAGGATCAAAGCAGTTGTTTCTCTGGATGCTATAAATAATAATTTCAGAGAAATGAGAAAAAACATAAAAAAAGACACAAAGATCATTGCTGTGATCAAGGCTGACGGATATGGACATGGTGCCGAAGCTGTTGCAGCGCTGATCCACGACCGTGACTATATCTGGGGATTTGCAGTTGCAACTGCTGAGGAGGCTCTTCAGCTTCGCTCTTTTGGAGTGAAGAAACCAATTCTTATTTTAGGGATTGTATTTGAAGAATATTTTCCTGAAATGATCGCTGAGGATATACGACTGACGGTCTGCGAGTATACAATGGCTCAGAAATTATCTGAAGAAGCAGTCCGCCAGGGAAAAAACGTACATATCCATCTGGGGCTGGATACGGGAATGAGCCGCATCGGTTTTGCAGATGTGCCTGAGAGTGCGGAGGAGATCCGTAGGATCTCATTTCTTCCGAATCTTTGTATAGAAGGTATGTTCACTCATTTTGCCAGAGCAGATGAAAAAGACAAATCCCCGGCCGAAAAACAGCTTGACAGATATTTATCTTTTGCAGGGCTTCTGGAGGAAAAAAATATTGATATTCCTTTGAAACACTGTTCTAACAGTGCAGGGATCATCCGTATGCCGGAGGCAAACTTGAATGCAGTTCGGGCCGGAATTACCATATATGGGATCTATCCGTCTAACGAAGTAGAGAGAGATCCTGTAAAACTGGAACCAGCCATGGAACTAAAAAGCCATATAAGCTATATGAAGGTACTTAAGGCCGGAGCTGAAGTCAGCTATGGAGGCACTTTTAAAGCTCAAAAAGATATGAAAGTTGCCACCATTCCCGTAGGATACGCAGATGGATATCCAAGAAGCCTGTCAAATAAAGGGGCTGTTCTGATTCATGGAAAGAAAGCTCCTATTATTGGCCGGGTCTGCATGGATCAGTTTATGGTAGATGTATCCCATATACCGGAAGCTCAAAAAGGTGATGAAGCAACACTGATCGGAAAAGATGGCGACCAGTTTATCAGTATGGAGGAGATTGGTGATCTGTCCGGCAGATTTTCTTACGAGTTTGCCTGCGATATCGGCAAACGTGTGCCAAGGATTTACATGAAAAACGGAAGAGAATGGGGAGAACTGACTTTTTTTAAATGATCCCTGACGGAAGAAACTGGAACTATCACGCATGTATACACAAGAAAAATCTGGAAATACTCATCAGTAGAGAAAACAGGATGGAGTGTGAATTGTGTGGTAATAAAAAGAGGGGATATATTTTATGCGGATCTCAGACCTGTGGTAGGAAGTGAGCAGGGTGGAGTACGCCCGGTTTTGATCATACAGAATGATGTTGGGAACCGGCACAGTCCTACAGTGATATGTGCCGCAATCACTTCAAAGATGAATAAGGCAAAACTGCCTACTCACATTGAGATAGATGCTTCTGCCTATGGAATCGAAAAGGATTCGGTGATTCTTTTGGAACAGCTCCGCACCATTGACAAAAGAAGACTGAAAGATAAAGTATGTCATTTAGATCAGGGAATGCTGGATCGTGTCAATCATGCTCTTGAGATCAGCCTTGAGCTTAGTTTTTAGGAGAATCCCCGGGAATCCTTGACGAATCATTAGGAAAGTGCTATATTTTAGCAGTGATTATGCGAATCTGCAGGTGTTTTTTTGCATCTTCCAGATCGTGAAAAAAGAAAGGAAATACTAAATGGACGACGGCAGTCGATGGCCCCTGGGGGGGCTGATTGTTCTGATACTATTGATCCTGCTGAACGGTATATTCTATGGATTTGCCGCAGCAGTGAGAAACTTAAGTCAGAGTGAAATACAAAAAATGGCAGAGGAAGGCAATAAAAAGGCCATTCTTCTGAAGCGGCTTCTGGAGGAACCTGTGCGTTATGTAAATGCGATTCCCCTGATTGTCACTGCTTCAGGAATTTTTATGGGTGTTTTTCTTGTACCGATGCTTGCGCGGATGTCTCACCGTTACATAGATCAGTTTCCTGCACTGGTACTGATCTCCGTTCTCTGTGTTATGATCCTTGCATCTTTTGGAATCCTTATGTTCCGCCGTATTGGAAGTTATCGTTCTCAGCGGTATGCTTTCCGTTATATCGGGCTTGTCAATGCAGTGGTCACTGTTTTATGGCCGCTTACTTTGCTGGTAACTGCTCTTGCAAGAATGACCGCAGTGATCTTTGGAGTAGGACTTCGTGAGCAGCAGGAGGCTGTAACAGAAGAAGAGATCATTTCTATTGTAGATGAAGCCCATGAGCAGGGAGTCATTGAAAAAAATGAAGCAGAAATGATACAAAATATCATTTCATTTAATGAGACAAAAGTTGGAGATATCATGACTCACCGAACCGCAGTGGTAGGCTTTGATCAGGAACGATTTTTGAAAGATGTCATTGATGAAATGCTGGAGGAGGGAAATTCCCGTTATCCTGTTTATGCAGAGGATATGGATGATATCCAGGGATTGCTTCATTATAAGGACGCGCTGAAGTTTATGACTCAGAATCCGTGGGCAAAATTCAAGCCTTTAAAAGAACTTCCGGGGCTGATCCGAAAAGCTGACTTCGTTCCGGAATCGGCCAGTATCAGTAATCTGTTCCGTACTATGCAGCTGAAACAGACACATATGGCAGTTGTAGTAGATGAATATGGACAGACAGAGGGAATTGTTACCATGGAAGATATTCTGGAAGAAATTGTCGGAGAAATTCTGGATGAATACGACGGCGATGAAGATATCACCATCAGAACACAGACAGATAACAGTATTTTGATAGATGGATTTGCCGAAATCGAGGATGTAGAAGAAGAACTTGGCATCAGTTTTGGCCATGTAGAAGTGGCTACACTGAACGGTTTTTTGACGGAAATGCTGGGACATATCCCTACAGAGGCAGATCTGGAAAAAGAACTTGTTGCAAACGGCTACCGATTTAAGATCATTTCCCTTGGTCACAGGACGATTGGAAAGGTACGGGCCGAAAAAATAAAATAAAGGATAATGACACAAAAGGAGAAAATAAGTTATGTCAGGACATTCAAAATTTGCAAACATAAAGCATAAGAAAGAAAAGAACGATGCTAAAAAAGGTAAGATCTTTACCGTTATCGGACGAGAAATCGTTATGGCTGTCAAAGCAGGCGGACCGGATCCGAACAATAACAGCAAGCTTCGTGATGTGATCGCCAAAGCAAAGGCAAACAACATGCCCAACGATACCATTGAACGCGGAATCAAAAAAGCAGCAGGTGCAGACTCCGCAGACAACTATGAGCACGCTACATACGAGGGATACGGACCAAACGGCGTTGCTATCATCGTAGAAACACTGACTGATAATAAAAACCGTACTGCCAGCAATGTAAGAAATGCTTTTACAAAGGGTTATGGCAGTATCGGAACACAGGGCTGTGTATCCTTTATGTTTGATCAGAAAGGACAGATCATCATTGACAAAGAAGAGTGCGAGATGGATGCTGATGAGCTGATGATGGTTGCTCTTGATGCAGGAGCAGAGGATTTCAGTGAAGAGGAAGACAGTTTCGAGGTAATTACAGCACCGGATGATTTCAGTGCAGTAAGAGAAGCTCTGGAAGCTGCCGGCGTACCTATGCTGGAAGCTCAGGTTGCTATGGTTCCCCAGACTTATGTAGAGCTTACCGACGAAAAAGATATCAAGAACCTTCAGAAGACTTTGGATCTTCTGGATGAAGACGACGACGTAACCGACGTTTGGCACAACTGGGATGAATAAATGAAAACAGCTCTCGAACCCTTGCAAACAGGGGATTTGAGGGCTGTTTTTATGGGAAAGAACAGTGTTGGTATATAAGGGGTAATACTGATTTTATTATAAAATGTCTTTCGATGATGCTATTCTTTTGAAGTACAAATGGTTGCCTTAAAGAATATTGTATGTTAGAATAAAATAATCTTATTTGATAACCGTTAATAATAAAATTGTTTCTGATATTCTCACAGTATGTAGTGAAGCATACTCATTTCTGCAATTCAGTTCAATAAAAACAGCACATT